>NZ_JBBBEI010000025.1:0-74874 GCF_037132455.1 Huijunlia imazamoxiresistens
AGTGAAAAATACCAACAGGCCTATGAAAACTGCCTTAACTTCGGAAGGCTCAGAGCTTAAAAACTACCGGAGTATTGTTATTATAGACTTGACACAATTTATTCTACACCATCCGAAGATTTACTAATCCACCAGGCAAGTACATATGCTTGTCCGGTGGATTAGTATTAATACAGCAAGACTTACTCTAGCTGCACCCCATGCTGTTGCCGCAGTTCAGACACTTATAGCAGGTCCCGCTGCGTACCGTAATGTGTCCGCAGGTGTTGCAGGCAGGGGCATCGCTTTGCAGGCTCCGTGCCGCCTGGCTGACTCCATTGAGGCCCATGTCCGCCTTCTCGTCCTGCCTATGCCCGTTTACAGCCTGTCCATTGGGACTGGCGGGTACCACTGGCAGGCCGGAACCCTTCACCGGCTCCTCCCAGGGATCACGCCCAGTATTCAGCACTTCGGGCTTGTCCAGTACGTGCACCAAGTCGGTGCGGTTCAAATATTCATATCCAAGCGCCCGGAATATGAAATCCACGATGGAGGTAGTGGACTTGATGTTGGGATGGTCCACGAAACCGGCAGGGTCGAACTTGGTGAATACGAATTTTTCTACGAATTCTTCCAGCGGCACGCCGTACTGCAGCCCTAAGGAGATGGCGATGGCAAAGCAGTTCAGCAGGCTGCGCATGGTGGCGCCTTCCTTGGCCATGTCGATAAATATCTCACCCAGGGTGCCGTCGGCGTATTCGCCCGTGCGCAGGAACAGCGCTTGGCCATTGATCTTGGCTTTCTGCGTGAAGCCGCGGCGTTTGGCAGGCAGGGTCCGGCGTTCCACGATACGCGCCAGCTGGCGCTTGAGCTGGGTATCAGGGGAAGCCTGTACCCGCTTCTGTACCTCTTCGAGCAGATCCTCTACCGTCAGCTGTCCCAGGTCTACCAGGCCTCCGCCAACTTCCGCGGCCTTTTCGCTTTCTTCCGCGCTCTCATCTTTGTTCCCTTTCTTTTTATCGGACTGGTTGCTCAGCGGCTGGGACAATTTCGATCCGTCGCGGTAAAGGGCACAGGCCTTAAGGCCCAGCTGCCAGCTGAGCAGGTAGGCGTCGGCAATTTCCTCCACCGCAGCTTCGTGGGGCAGGTTAATGGTTTTGGAAATGGCGCCGCTGATAAAGGGCTGGGCGGCTGCCATCATTTTGATATGCCCGTGGGCATGGATGTAGCGCTCGCCTTTTTTACCGCACTTATTAGCGCAGTCGAACACCGGCAGGTGCTCGGGTCGGAGGAAGGGGGCGCCCTCCACTGTCATGGTACCGCAGATGTAGTCGTTAGCCGCGTCGATCTGCTCCCCGGTAAAGCCAAGGGCATCCAGTAGGCTCCACTCAAAATCAAAATATGCATCGGGAGTGAATCCCAAACGCTGCAGGCAGGCTTCCCCCAGGGTATAGACATTGAACACAAAGCCGATCTCAAAGGCCGTAGGGGCCGCTTGCTCCAGCTTCTGGATTTCTTCGGGAGTAAAGCCTTTTTCCTTCAGGCTTTCGTAATTGATGAAGGGTGCCCCCTTAAATGAGGCAGCGCCCACCGCGAACCTGGCGATGGCCTCCACCTGCTGCGGGTTGTAGCCCATGTTCTTCAGGGCTGCCGGCACCGACTGGTTGATGATCTTGAAATATCCCCCGCCGGAGAGCTTTTTGAATTTCACCAGGGCGAAGTCAGGTTCCACGCCGGTGGTGTCGCAATCCATTACCAGGCCGATGGTGCCGGTGGGAGCGATCACGGTTGCCTGGGCATTGCGGTAGCCGTATTGTTCCCCCAGTGCCGCGGCATCGTCCCACGCTTTGCAGGCGGCCTTCAGCAGGTAGTCGGGGCAATAGTTGGCTTTCAGGCCCTGGGGTTTTACGCTCAGGCCTTCGTACTGGTCGGCGTCGTAAGCCGCCAGGCGGTGGTTGCGCATGACCTGCAGCATGGACGCCTTGTTCTCATCGTAGCGGGGGAAGGCGCCAAGCACGGAGGCCATTTCGGCCGAGGTTTTATAGGCGGTACCGGTCATGATCGCGGTGATGGCGCCACAGGTGGCCCGGGCCTTTTCGCTGTCGTAGGGGATGCCGCTCACCATCAGCAGGGTGCCGAGGTTGGCGTAGCCGAGACCGAGGGTGCGGTAATCATAGCTCAACCGGGCCACTTCCCTGCTCGGAAACTGGGCCATCAGCACGGAGATTTCCAGCACCACGGTCCACAGACGGCAGGTGGATTCAAAACCCTCCACGTCAAAATGCGCCTTATCGGCATCAAAGAACTTCATCAGGTTGGCCGATGCGAGGTTGCAGGCGGTATTGTCCAGGAACATGTACTCGCTGCAGGGGTTGGAAGCCCGGATCTCGCCGCCGGCGGGGCAGGTATGCCATTCGTTGATGGTCGTGTTGTACTGGGTGCCGGGGTCGGCGCAGCTCCAGGCGGCATGGGCGATGCCGTCCCACAGGTCTTTAGCAGGGATTCTTTTCATCACCCGTCCATCGGTACGGGCGGTGAGCTCCCAGTCTTCGTCTTTGGCCAGTTTGTCAAAGAAGGCGTTGGGGATGCGCACGGAGTTATTGGAATTCTGCCCGGAAACAGTGCGGTAGGCCTCGCCTTCATAGTCCGAAGCATAGCCGGCGGCGATGAGGGCAGCCACTTTCTTTTCCTCCTCCACTTTCCAATTTATAAATTCCATGATCTCGGGGTGGTCGAGGTCCAGGCACACCATCTTGGCGGCGCGGCGGGTGGTGCCGCCGCTTTTGATGGCGCCGGCGGCGCGATCGCCAATTTTCAGAAAGCTCATCAGGCCGCTGGAAGTGCCGCCACCGCTCAGCTTTTCGCCGGCACCGCGGATGGAGGAGTAGTTGGTGCCCACGCCGGAGCCGTATTTAAAGATCCGGGCCTCGCGTACCCACAGGTCCATAATGCCGCCTTCGTTCACCAGGTCGTCGTCCACGCCCAGGATAAAGCAGGCGTGGGGCTGGGGCCGCTCATAAGCCGAGGTGGACTTTTTGAGTGCTCCGTCCGCAGGGTCCACGTAGTAGTGGCCCTGGGCGCCCCCGGTAATGCCGTAACTTTCGTACAGGCCGGTGTTGAACCACTGGGGCGAGTTGGGCACGCACAGCTGGGCCAGGATGCTGTATACCAGCTCGTCGTAAAATACCTGCGCATCTCCGGGAGAGGCGAAATAGCCGTAGCGTTCGCCCCATACCCGCCAGCAGTGGGCCATGCGGTGGGCCACCTGCTTTACGGAGGTTTCGCGGCCGAGGGAGCCATCCACCTGGGGCACGCCGGCCTTGCGGAAGTATTTCTGGGCGAGGATATCGGTAGCGATCTGGCTCCAGCCGCGGGGTACTTCCACGTCCTTCATTTCAAAGACGATTTCTCCGCTGGGATTGCGGATCACCGAGGTGCGGTAATCGTAATCGAACAGGTCGAACACCGCTTTATCCTCACGGGTAAACTGGCGGCGGAACGTCAGGCCGGCGGCGGGGGTTGCTACAGCATCCATATTGACAGTATTGTGTTTGTAGGTTGGGCGCCCTGCTGAAAAACTGCAGGGCACCGGGACCGCGAAATTAGGGCAAGCGCCAGAATTCCCTGTCCCAAAATCCCTGTTGGATGGAACCGGCACCTGCTGCCGTATGAGGGTATCCGTTACTTTTTATAGAAGAAAAAGTGGGACAAAACCGTCGAAAAAAGTTTCCTTTTATCGAACGTAAAAAAAATGCCCGAGGTACCGGCAGGAGGACAAATCGTGCTGCTGTCCATCACTTTATCAAAACATCTGGCTAACTTGTGTACATTCAAAACTGCATGAAACCGGCAGGCGAACTGATACTGAACTCACGGGACCTGGACAAAGGAGACCTGGCGCTGCGTGCGCTCACCAACCCTTCCAGCCGCCAGATCCTGCACTACCTGCATGCACGGGGTACCGCCCGCGTTACGGAGGTGTACCAGGCGCTTTCTTTTCGCCAGTCCGATGCGTCCCGCCACCTGGGTGAGCTTCGACGTGCAGGGCTGGTGACGGCCAATCACGTGGGCCAATGCATGTACTACGCTCTCCACTATCCGAAGCTCCAGGAAATGCAGCGCCTGGCGGAAATTCTACTGCAAGCCAGGCCCGGAAAGAAGGAACAGGAGGCCTGCATCCCCTGTCCCTCACCCTTGGTTCCGACTAAAACAAGGAAAAGGAAAATTAAGCCCGGTACCCACTGCCTCTCAGTTCCCATCTCCCGAAGCGGGCAGACCCATCCTTGTATTCTACTAACTGTGAACCGGCCTTTCCATGCATTTTGGAACGCGCCTTAAGCCGCTTTCGCGCCGCCATAAAACGTCTCTAAATACCGTATTAGCCCCGGGCACGGTGGAAAATAAGGTATTGGAAGCACGCAGCTTCATATTATCCGGGCTGCCGAATAGGGCATAGGCATCACTTCCGGACAGCCGAAGCAAGGTGTTGCAAATCTTTTTCAGCCATGAGGCTTTATCCCGCCCAAATGGAAAGTAACATAATGATAGAAAGCTCACACCAGTTAAGATTTTCTCCGTGATGCTGCCGCCTTCGGGATTTAAGAGGCCCTGGCCTTCGCTATTTTCCGGCGTATGCTTTTAATCGTTCCAAAACCGCCGTGTTTGCGCATTTGAGTTGCAGAACAACAGCACCTAACGAGCAGCACGGAGGAAATCTTAACTATTTGCGGACGCCTACTCCCTATAAAATATACGGAGCTGGGGTGCGGCATTCCGTTACGTGCATAGCATAAGGTTCAGGCCTGTGCGTAGAAGGAGAATCCCACATCCGCCTTGGGCCGGGTAGGCCTACATCAGCTTTTCCGGACGCAAGGAAGGGAAGAGGGACGCCACTGGTTTGGGCGCAACACTTTAGTTAAGTTTTTCTCCGTGTAGGTTACCGCATGCAGATTTTGTAAGGAAAAGAACAGCTGAATAAAGTTGCTCCTGAATTAAAATAGAGCCTTTAGCTCTGGGGGTCGGCAAATGGGTTGCCTTTATAGCTAATCGCAATTTGAAATAAAGTGCTTCTATGCTAAAAAGTGGGGGTTCAACCCATGTATCTTTCTTTTCCAGGAACCTGGATGTCGCTGCGGGGAGTCCGGAACCATATCCATCACGGAGAAAATCTTAACTATATCACTTTCCAGCAGAAGCTCCCCTGCCGTGCGCCACTGACAAAGGGCAGTTCTACGGCCCCGTAAAAACGTTTATCCTACCAGCACTGCCTATACTGCTTTTTCGGGAGCCAGGTAGTGCTGATTTTTGGTTTTGTTGTAAAGCCCAGGGACTTTCAACACGCGAATCCGTTTCTATGAACGGCGGGATGCGGGAAATTCATAAATCCATCTTATGTATCTTATTGAAAACCAATGACTAACCAGCAAAACGGAGAAATTCTTAACTTCTCTTACTCATCCGACATACGCTAACATCTTGTAAAAACCAAGGATATAACAGCCTGAATATCAGACTTATAAGAACAGTACGGAGGAAAACTTAACTATGGAAAAGCAGGAAAGAGATCCCTATTACGGAGAAATTCTTAAGAAGAAGAAGAGGAAGGCGGTAACCCGGATCACGGAGAAATTCTTAGCTGTTCTAAGCAGAAGGGGGATCAGCCTGAACACAACGTGTAACCATATGATTTACAACAAGATACATACGTCACGGAGAAATTCTTAACTATTGGCGTGCAGGGAAAATCATCATGACGGAGAAATTCTTAACTATTTTGCCGCGGCCGGGCCCCTTCATTTGTTTTAGATCGATTTTTCCTTTCAAAACCACCTTCTTCCCGGTATTTCTCCTGTCAAAGTGGCTGAAAACTTGACTGCAAACCGGATCATCTCTATAAAATTTTTCCTTTGATTTAATTTGAATGAATCAGTTTGCTTATTTGTTGGGAGGCGAAAAGCCGCTCTAGAAGCGGGTTTCAGTGGATGACCACGGAGGAAATCTTAACTAGTTACGGAGGAAATCTTAACTCATCAAAGAGAAAATCTTAACTGCAAAACGGAGAAAATCTTAACTCGCTGCCAGCACCACGGAGAAATTCTTAACTGTTTTTCCCTATTCGGGGGCAAACTCCTTCAACAATGATTTGAGCATGTAATTTTTGGGACTGTTGATGGTAGCGCGATTCTCTCGGATGTGCTCATTTAACTCCATGATTTTGTTGATCACCCTGCTATGGTCGAACGAATCGTTGAAAATGGGGGTCAACAGCTGGATATCCTGGTCTTTGAAGCCACAGTGAAGCCGCAGCATATTGATGATATTATCGGCATGAATGCGCTTGGCCTGTACGAGATCCGGTGTAATGACCTTGAAATGGAGGCCGACCACCGTTTTACCTTCCCGTTTTTCAAAACTCTTTTCCTTGCAGTTGAACCAGCAGGGCGCCTTTCCTTCCAGTTCCTTCTGTACGGGTATCAATATGTTCTTCTTCAGGTCGTAGTAGGTGGGATATTTGTCACCCAGCTGCAGCCAGTCGCGGAATTCATCCAGGGACATGTAAAAGCCCCCCTTTTCCTTCCAGCTGGAGATCTTCTTGTACAGGCGGGAGGTATATTTGTTTTTGGACTGGGTGGCGATCTGCAGGACGAAGCTGGTGTAGTTCTTGGGCTTGCCCGCCTGGTTTAATTCGAGTTCTACCAGTACCTTGGCGATTTCTTTTTCAATTTCGATGATCAGGTCCGAACTGCGTACCAGTTCATCGGGGACACTGACCTTGAATAATCCCTGGTACCGGGTATAGGACTTTCCGCTGTCTTTGTCCCGGTAGGGTACGCCGACAACGATGCTGGCCAGTTGCTTGGCGGAATTCCGTACGTCCTTATATTGGGCAGGGATGGCAATGTTCTTCAGGGGAATGCGTACCTTGATGTGGGTGTCCACTACCTTGAACAGCTCCAGCTGGGTATAGTCCCCGCCGTTCATATTCAACAGGATGGCCTCCTGCAGGTAATACATCACATAATTGAATATTTTTTCCTGGATTAGGGTATAGTCGTATTGCGCATTGGTAACGCGGTTCGGGATGAAAACGATCTCCCGGAGCTCCGGCAGGACCACTTCCTTTTTGCGCTTTGCTGTTTTTAATACTACTTTTCCTTCCTCCAAAGGTTTCCCTTCCATATCCATTAGGTTTAAATTCCCTATAAAGTTTCTTGTCGTTGAGCGAAATGATTTCGTGTAAGGACCGTACCAGGGACGCCTTCTTACCGGTAATCCCTGCTCCCTGATCCTTTAACCGTTCAAAGGTGCCCTTTATTTTAATAGCGAAGATATTCTGATCGCCATTGGTAAGTACCCGGTTGAAAAGATTCCGGAGTGCTGCGGCTCCAGACAATCCCCGGGGGACCAGGATTAACCCGGTAAGGCCTTGGTTTGACAACTCCCCGCAGGCAGGGCTTCCCCGGGAGAAATATATAAAATTTTACGCATTCGGACGGGTGCGGGGCCAATATTCCCTTCGTACAGACACAGTATACTACTTGAAGCTATGGACGCGTTCCGCCGGCGCCCTTCGGCCCGAAGGTCAGGCGCTGGCACGGCTGACCAGTTTCAGCCCTTCTTCCGCCATACCCGCTTGGTACACGGTAAACTTCGCTCCGAAGAGCTGCGCTATATACGTCCTGATCTGTTCGTCGTCTGCCACCAGCAGGGACGGGTTCTCATGCACCAGGGCGTCCGGTTCCGCCTTGCCTTCTTGGAGAGCCCTTTCCAGCCTTACCGGTTCCTGATCGCCTAATAGCTCCTTTACTAAAGCGTGCGCTGTCATGTCCTCTTCAAAAATGAGTTCTCGTTCAAAGTGCTCCTTGGCTTTCAGCATTTGAGCTGAACGGCTACAGCAAAGGCCTTTCGGTCCAGTCCTGCAGGGTGGTTTATATAATACCAGGGGACTGAATTTCGAAACTGCGGATTTCCCCGAAGCTCATCCTCTTAAGTACTGAAGTCGGTAAGGCTGCTGACACGCAGCAGGGTCTATCCCTGACAACTTACCTTTTCCTGTCTACGGGAACCAGGGCTAAAGGCGCCAGAGGGTTATAACCCAATAAAAAGGACCGGCCCAGTAGCCAGTCCTTAAGGTATTTTCATTCGTCCTTAGTCCGCTGATTTTACCAGCCTCAAAACCTGCCGCATGTTTCCCTGTACCACTTCCAGCAGGTAAATCCCAGGCCGGTAGTCCCGGCCCAGAAGCAACGTTGCGCCCACTGCCGCCACCCTTTCCCGCACCTCCATCACCTTGCCCCCGGCGTCTAGCACCCGCAGCCGTACCGGCTCCAGGCTGCCGCATTTTAGCGTTAAGGTAAAGGCATGCGGAGAAGGGTTCGGGGCAACGGCCACGGCAAGGAAGGCCCCCGCAGCACCCTCCTCGTGCATCGGGGCGGCAGGGAAGGAGGTTAGAGGCCGGGCTTCGTCTACTTGCCCGTCACAGTCGTCATCCCTGCCATTGGCAGCTTCCGGGGCGCCGGGGTGGACCAGCGGGTTGCCGTCGTCGCAATCCCCGCCCTTTTTCACATAGCCTGAGGGAGGCGCAGCGGCTGTAAGGGAGGCATTGTCCGCGCCATAGCCATCCCGGTCGCCGTCGTGGAAGAAGGTCTTCCATGCCGGCCCTGTTAAATAAGCAGCCAACAGGCCTTTGCTGTCAGCGCCCGTAATGGTTCCCGCCACGTACAGGCGGTCCTTGTGCAGCGCCAGGCCACTGGCATCGACTGCCATCTGGCCAAAGTAGGTGACCAGCCGGCCATCCCCGTCAAAGGAGCTGTCCAGCCGCCCATCGGGGTGGTAGCGGGCCAGGACTGCGGAGCTGGTGGAGAAAACGGTATGAAAGCTCCAGCCCCCTGCCACCAGCTTCCCGTCACTTTGAAGGGCCAGGCATTCGGCAGTTTCCATGGCCTCCCCCACTTGCCTAAAGGCGGTGGACCGCCATCCCTTGGTACCAAAGGTGGAATCCAGGCGGCCGTCCGAAAGAAAGCGGGCCAGCAAGAACTGGGAAGATATCTCGCCGGATTTAAAGCAGGATCCCGCCGCTACCAGTTTGCCGTCTGCCTGCAGGACCAGCGCCCTTGCGGCGCAGTCGGTCGCCCCAAAGCGGTAAATGCCCTTGCCCTTATCGGCAAAAGAAGGATCCAGCCCGCCATTGGGAAGGAAGCGGGCCAGGGCAAAACCAATGGTGCCGGTGCTCCCTCTTGCTTCTCCCGCCACCACGATCTTCCCATCGTTTTGAACGCCCAGGGACCGGGCAAAATCCTTTGTCCCGGAAAAATCGGCAGTGACCCTGCCCCGGGCGCCAAAGCCAGGGTCCGGGCGGCCATTGGGGAGGTAACGCAGGAGCACCAAATCGTAGCCGGTAGCGCTGTCGGGGCTCGACCCGGCCAGGAGCAGTTTCCCATCGCTTTGAAGCGCCAGGCTGCCGAAAAAGTCATGACCGCTGGCTCCGGTAGTGACTTTCCCTCCTGCCCCAAAGCTGCTGTCCAGGGTACCGTCCGGCAGGTAGCGCGCCAGGACCAGGTCAAAACTTCCGTTGATGAGGGATTCCCCGGCCACCACGATCCTTCCGTCGCTTTGAAGCGCAATGCCGCACGCATGTTCAATGGCGCCCAGGTCAGAAGTGACCTTTCCACCGCGGCCAAAGGCCCCGTCCAGGCGGCCGTCGGGCAGAAAACGCGCCAGGGCGAAATCTCTTGCTTCTCCGGTACCGGTTGCCCCGGCCACCACTACTTTGCCATCCCCCTGTACCGCCAGGTCGCTCATCCAGGTAGTTTCCGCCAGGTAATATCCCTCGAGCAGGCCGTCCCCATCAAAGCCCTTGTCCGGGCTGCCGTCCGGAAGAAAACGCAGCAGGACATAGTCATCGTTACGGACACTTTGATTATAGGCCAGTCCCGTCAGCACGATTCTGCCGTCCCTTTGCAGGGCAGCGTGGGCAACCTCCCCATAGCGGTCCCCGGTCACAGGCGCCAGAAGGGCAGTTACCCATCCCCCGCTGCCAAAGCCCTTGTCCGGGCTGCCGTCAGGCAACAGGCGGAGCAGGGAAGCATAATTCCGGCCGGCATAATAGTCCCCGGCAGGAAACTGGTAGGAAGTACCCCCCACCACTATTTTTCCATCCTCCTGCAGCGACAGGGAGGCCGCATAGTTTTTTCCTGCGGTGCCCAGACGGGCCTTGCCCCCGCTGCCAAAGGAGCTGTCCGCGCTGCCGTCAGGCAGGTGGCGGGCCACGGCAAACTCATACCTGCCGGTGGATTGGTTATAAGCCGATCCACCTGTGAGGATCCTCCCGTCAGGCTGCAGGGAAAGGGAAGTGGCCCAATCACCCGAAGCGTCAAAGTCGGTAAACGCGAGGCCCCCGGAGCCGAAATCCCGGTCCAGGCTGCCACCCGGCAGGTAGCGGGCCAGTACCCAATCCGCGGAGCCCCGGACACCAAGGGCAGAGCCGGTCAGCAGTATCTTTCCGTCCGGTTGCACGGCCAGCGCGCAGGCCGTCAGCTCTCCCGGCGGGCCAAAATCGGTGAAGACCTTTCCGTCCCCGTCAAAACTGGGGTCAGGAGCGCCGTTGGGGAGATACCGGGCCAGGGCATAGTGGCTGGAGGTTCCGGAATCGGAAAGGGAGTAGCCCCCCACCACGACCCTTCCATTGCTTTGCAGGGCGACACAGACCGCCCCTTCCTGCCTGCCGCCAAAATCCATGATCTGCAGCCCGTCCCCGCCAAAGCCACGGTCCAGGCTGCCACCCGGCAGGTAGCGAGCCACAGCAACATCATACTTGCCTGTGGTCCCGTTGTATTTGCGCCCGGCCACCAGGATTTTGCCATCGCTTTGCAGGGCCGCGCCCCAGGGTTCGAGGTCCAGGTAGTCGGAATACCCTCCGCTGCCAAAGCGCTGGTCCAGCGTCCCGCCAGGCAGGTAACGGGCCAGCAGGCAGCCCCATTCGTAACGAAGCACGACCAGAAGGGCACCGCCCGGCAGCGCAAGTACCTGCCGGCCGTTTTCGAATCCTTCATTACGTGGGGCAAAAGAAGTGGTTAACCAGCCTTTGGCGGCAAAGCGGGCGTCCAGCCGCCCGGCCTGTGCCCGTGCGTCGGGCTGCAAAGGGGAGAGAAAGAGAAAGAGGGTTGCGAAAAGGGAAGATCGCCATTTCATATGCGGTGAGGTTTAAGGTGAATGGGGGAGAGGCAACGGAAGGGTACTTCCGGGCCGCGAACAGTACTCCGGAACCGCGGCCAAGGACGGTAGCAAACAAGGGGAGACGGAGCAACAGCTGGCGGGCAGGACCGGGGGCCGCTCCTGCAAAAGGCGGTTTACGAAAGGGGAGGGGGAAGTAGTTTACCGGGAAAGGAAAGCAACCAATAGTTTTCGATTACCTGTGAACGTAAACAGCGACGGCTGGGCCCAGGTTAATGCCGGGCGGAAGAAAGTACGGGAATGAAAAACGGGCGAAAGCCGGCAGGCGGACGGGGGCGGTGCATGGCAGAAATGGGTTAGTGGTAAGGAATTCCTGGTCGAGCCAGTTTTAGGACCACAAGGTATATTTTTTTAAATATAAAATTTACATCAACTGAAAGAGTTTTATTAAAAAACCGGCCCATGGAAACGGCTCAGGACTAAACCTAACGGCGGTCTTGGGAAGGCCAAGGCACAAAAACTTAACCTGATGCATAAACGGCGCAGCGGTGCTGACCGGAAAGGGATGATCTTATCGTCCCCTTTATTTATATCCTAAGGATATGGTTACAAGGGAAGGAAACCTGCTGCTGGTAAAGCATCTTCGGAAACCAGGCTTTGCCCTCCAGAGGCAGTGCGCTGGTCGAAAAAATAAGCACAAAAGCCTTCTTTTTATTGCCTTCAATCAAAGCGGCTTAGGACGGAGAGATGGCTCATGGTCACCAGAAATGGTGGTTTTGATGACAGTTCACTGTAACTGTTCCGAGGGCTCGATTCCCTCTCTCTCCGGTTTACATTTTACAGATACAGTAGGGTACAAAAGAGAGCAAAAAAGGGCACAAAGGCCTAAGAAAAGGCATTTTCGTTTTACCATCCATAGCCTGTCTCTATGTTTGTTTTATCAAACTCATGTTGCAAACCTGTTGCAAAAGTTCTTTGAATTTCCTTGTTCTTTGTACCCGGGTGGTTGGATTTAGCTTTAATGTCAATAAAATGGGGACCAGTGAAGAAAAGAGTCCTTTTTGGTGTACGAATGAGCAACTTTTTAGTATGTTAATATAGAGGGGGTTATGAAAATAACGGCGGCTGCAGCCGCTGTGAAATGTGATCCAGGCATGAATATATGTTACGAGCCCGGAACTTTGCTATGGTAAATATTACCTATTAAATGGAAAGATTAGGGCTCCCAAAGTACATTTGAAAACCAGTTCTTTGAGTATTTAAGTAATTGGCAGTGCCATTAAAGCTGCCATTTTTTGATTCATATGACCAGTAAGAAAGGTCGAAAAACAAAAAAAGCCGGACAGAGCGGCAACTCTGACCAGCTTAAAGATGTGTTATTTCGACTCCTCCCGAGCCTGGTTCAGATCGTACTCCACTTTTTCAAGTAAGGAGAAATGAGTCTGAACCCAAACAAGCCTTGTTTGCAGCAGGGCTTGTTTTTTTACAATCTTTTCGACACTTGTCAACTGCTGACTGTTTATAGTTGACAAGTATAAACAAGTGTCTTTACAAAAATATACAAAACGGCTCACTCTACGGACAATTGTCCGACATATGTCGGACATACCCGTATTATACAAGTGCCCCTGTTTGGTTTGGTTAACCTGTTCATTAATAAGTATCCATGGTCATCCCCTGGCCAGGAGGACTCCCTTTATATTTATCCCGGGCACGGCCGCACCGAATAAAGCGCTAAGAAGTTCACTACGGTTAATTTTCTTCTAGCATGGCCCCTGCTGCTTGGCGTAGGCAGGAACTGCCGGGCGAAGCCGCCTCCTGTTAAGGGAAGGAGCCGGCTAGGTGCAGTTGGTACAGGTGAGCCAGTTTCCTGCCGGTTCGTTCGGCCTCTGCCCCGGAGTAGCGATAGGACAAATGCCGGTCCAGCACACAATAACACTTCCTGCCGCCAATCCGGTTCCAGCCGTCTCCTACCAGCGGACCTTTTATTCTTTGTTCAATGGCCCGGCAGGCATCCTTCCCATGGATAAAGAGTAGGGTGGGCCCAATGGACTGCAGCAGGAAATCAAAAACCGCGGTATCCTGGTCCTTTGGGGAAAGCAGGCTTTTTCTGGTAGAAGGGGTCGCATATACGTTGGTTTCCAGGGCGGAAAGGCCGGTGCTTTGCAGCACTTCGGAAATGATCCTGATATTCCTTCGGGTAGGGGACGCCTTCGTTCTTTTCCCGCTTTTTTGCCGGGCGTCCAGGTAGTCCTTCCACCAGGCACCATAATCAAAACCACTTTCGCCAAAATGCTCCTGGAAGCCGGCGCCGCCGGTTGCCGGGTTACAGCCCACAATAAAAATCTTGCAGGCCAGCGGGGAGCCGCTGCAGATAAAGGGACGGTCGCCGGCTTGTAGCAGGGACATAAGGGCGGATCGGAATTCGGAGAGCTGCATAGAACAGGAATACAAAATAGGAAACGATCACGGTCAACATTTACCGAAATGAGACGGGGACCAGCGGGACAGAACCCTGTTTCGCTGGTCCCCGTATGGAAGGGCAGGATATTATCACTGTAAAGCGGCCCTTTACTGCTGCTATTTGCCCACCTCCAGCAATTCCTGTTTATCGACAACCAGTTGGGGCTTTCCTTTATAAAGTTCCACTTTCCCCGTCACACAGACGTTTGTACCTTCCGATAAGCGATTGCCGATATCCCTGACCGCCCCTTTCAGCACCAGGGTCAAAAGCTGGTGGGGATAGGGCCTGCCCAGGTTGACGAGCGTTATACCTGATAGGCTACGGGAACCGGACACCCTTCCGCATACCCGTACCTCCCTGCCCACTTGGCTGGCGACCTCCTCCAGGGTAATACTTTTTACCCCTTGCGATCCCGCCGGCGCCGCAGCTGCCGGAACCGGCTCCCCGCCAGGAGCCTTGCCGTCCGCAAAGATCTCGTTCAGCAGGCCGGCCAGCCGGATGCCGCCCTTTTGTATCCGGTCTTCTACCGTGGGCATATGGTTCTTATAATATGCCTCCGAAAGGGTGCGTTTGCTCATTCCCTCCACTTCCGCATACAACCCCGCGCTGACCTGGTAGCTTTCCCATAGCCACTGGAGTGGGGCGTCTCCCTGCCAGACGTTTACCTGGCCAGCCCCGGCCTTGTCCACCCGGCTGGCCAACTGCTCCTCCTGAAGCCCTGCGTGTTCCGGCAGCCGGCTGTCCCAGAGGGCGTGCAGGTTGGTGCCCTTCCCGAGATAGTTCACCTGTATCTCGTTGCCACCCTTGTCCGCGGCTCTGCTCACGTGCATGGGCTGGTGGGCGTCCCCCACCAGGTGCACGATGAATTTCAGTGCAGTCACCTTGTCTTCCCTGCTGGTGCGGGGATCGCGCAGTTGCTGCTGCATCCGGGTCAATGCTTCGTACAAATTCGCACCCTTCATACCCCGTACGGCCGCGTCAAAGGCCTTCCGGTCCAGTCCTGCCGGCAGGTTGATATAATGCCAGGGGCCGGTGCTTCGGAACTGGGGATCGCCGCGCAGTTCATCGGCCTAGGTACTGACATCCGCCAGGCTGCTGGCACCCAGCAGGGCCCGAACCGAGGCTTTCGCCTTGGGGGCCAGGTGGCGTTCTGCAATGAGTCCTACCGTCCGGTGCCCAAGGCGCCCCCAGGAGAGTAGTACCAGGGAAAACAAAAGGATCAGGGATATACGAAAAAACTTCATCATAAATCAGGTATCAGGTCTTAGAATAACCGTCATTGAACCGGCCCCCGCAAGATAAGTTAGAACAGGACAATGCAGGCGAAAGCAGCCAGCCAGCGGCCGATTTGAAGGAGGCTGTTTAAGAATGATGGAAGTGGATACCCTGCTACGAACCCCCAAATTTCAGGGTGCTGATTACTCTGGAAAAGCAGAAGCGTGCTGTTAATGAATGCTAATGGCAGCAAACCCAACTATTCACCTTAATTAACCATAAGTGTTTAAACATCAATACTTGCCAGGCTTCTTATATCCGTAACAAATGATACAGAACAATAAAATAACTGAACCATGAAAAAGATATTTACACTGGTACTGACCCTGGGAACCCTGACCTCCGTATTTGCCGCTCCTTCCGTTGCCCCTGTTTCCAAAACAACTTCAATCGCCACCGCCCCGGTTTACTCCTTTACCGAACGGGAGCGGGATGAGCAGATCAGCCGTATCCGTAGAGAATATGCGTACAAGATCAAAGAAGTAAGAGAAAGTCGCAGGCTGCGTTCTTCGGAAAAAGACCGCCAGGTGCGCAACCTGGAGCAGCAGCGCGACCGCCAGATCCGCGAAGTGAACGAACGCTATTACAATGACCGCAACAAATCGTACAAAAAGGACAGCCGCAGGGACGACCGAGATAACAACAGCCGCTACGGCAAAGACAATGACCGCTACGACGGCCGCTACGATAAGGATAGAAATTGGTAGTTTTTCGGAGAAAGGTTTAAATTGAAGGTTTACAGGCCCCCGCCCCGGCGGGGGTTCTTGTTTTGGCCCGGAGTTAAACAGCCGGAATAACCAGGAACTTCTATGCGGCATAAAAAAAGCCCCGAGTAGAAACAAGGGGCGACTAACGATTGCTTGCCATATGAAAAAGTTGGAAATAGTCTTGTAGCTGATGCACAACGGCCGCCGGATATGCTTCTATTATTTCTTTCGTTCCCTCCGGCGCGTTTGCTGATACAAACATAGCTAAAACCGCCGTTCGCCCCGGATCAATTCAGAGGGCATTCCCTTATGGCTAAAACATATTTAATTTATCAAAAACCTTTACCAAACTCATTTACAGCAAAATAATCTCCTTACGCCCAACCGCCTTTTCTTCCCTTTCCCAGACCTTGAATAATGGAAACGGGCAGATGGTTTCCCACCCCGATTGACGTATATTTGGAGAAATCGCCTAATAGTCAAAAGTTTATAAACTGATGCCTGCATGAGCAAAGCAATCCTCGCCTACGCCGATGAATACGGCAACAACTCGTTTGACTTCACTACCCAAGGCACTCACTTCATTGTTGCTGCCGTCATCCTGAAGGAATCCGAAAAGGAAAGCACGGAAGTCTCCCTGGAAGCGATCCGCAAAAAGTATTTTCATACCGGCGAGATCAAGTCCCGGAAGGTAGGGGACAACCACGCCTACCGCCTGCAGGTCCTCAGGGAACTGGCCGGCCTGAACTTCAACGTTTATGCGTTGGTGGTGGACAAGGAAAAGTTGTACGGTGAGGGTTTTCGCCACAAGGATCCGTTTTATAAATACCTTTCCGGCCTGCTTTATAAAGAATTGTACAAAGCCTATCCGAAACTGCGGCTGTTCGTAGACGAACAGGGCGATAACGATTTTTTGCGCAGCTTCAAGAAATATGTGTACCTGAACCATATACGCGACCTTTTCTCCGGCTCCGAGTTCGAAACCGGCAGCAGTTCCGGCAGCCTCCTGATCCAGCTGGCTGATTTTATCGCGGGCACCCTGGGCCGCTGCTTTGACCGCAGCAAGGATCTGAGTCACCGGGAAAAATTCCTGGAAGTGCTGGAACCACGCCTTTCCGGCCTCAATTACTTCCCGCGGGAATTCCGAGTAGCGCACCTTAGGGAAGAAGAAAGGGCAGGGGAGCACGACAACCAGGTGACGCGTTATGCCACGGATCTGGCTATAGATTTCATCGAAACGAAAGAACCGAAAAGCCAGGAGGACACCGACCAGATCAACTGTGTGAAGTTGCTCCTGCTGCACCAGAGCGTTTTCGGGGCGAAGCGCTACCTGTCTGCCAGCGAACTGATCAAGCACTTGGAAGTGGGACGCCCAAAGCCCCTGCCTGAGCAGCAGTTTCGCGCCACGGTGATCGGCCGGCTGCGGGACCAGGGTCTGCTCATTGCCAGCAGCGCCAAGGGGGAGGAGAAAGGCTACCGCCTGCCGACCAGCGTTCATGACCTTTCAAAATTTTTGGACCATGGAAATGGGCTTATTCTCCCTATTTTGCACCGCATACAAGTGTGCCGGGAACGCGTAAAGCTGGCAACAAATAATGAGCTGGATATTTTAAATAAAGAGGAATTTTCAAAGCTTACCCAAATCTTGGATAATATGTAAGAAAATGTACTTTTCCCAAGACATTCATTATATGGGGCACTGTAGTCTCATACCATGTTTTGCAATATCACTTTTTTAATTATAGCCAAATAAATCGAATGACTGCTGTTCTCAATAGATTTCGCGTAAGGAACTTTAGAAGTGTCTCCGACAGTAAATGGATTGATACCTCAAATCTTACTGCCCTCATTGGTACCAATGAAGCGGGTAAAACGAACCTTTTACTGCCACTGTGGAAGCTTAACCCTGCCAATAAAGAGCCCATCGACCCTCTAATTGATTACCCCCGCCCCATCTACAGCAGCTTTAAGGCGGACGGTGATGATCAACCATTCATTGAAGCCGAATTCCAATTGCATGCAGTACAAGCTAAGGAACTTTCCAAAAAGCTGAAAATTGCCCAATCATTTACAGAACAGGTTCGATATTCCCGTCATTGGGATAAATCCTATAAAATCGTCCTGTTAGCTTTTGAAAATAACCAATTTGATGGCCCAGCCTTTTCTAGCTTTTTACAGAGCTTGGTAAAGCTGATTGAGCCATTTGGAGAGTTTGAAGGGGCCCTAGAAGTCAAAGACTTTTTCCATGGAGCGATAGAGCGATCCAGAACGTGGTCCGGAAATATACATACAAAAATAATTGAGTTGCTGGAGCGGTTTGATAATATTGAATACGAGGCAGAAGAGATCCAAGAAAAGGCTATTCAATCGGTTATAGAGCCTGTCAGGAAGCTTTCCGAAATTACGGCAGTAAATGGCGAGTTGACTGGGGAATATTATGAAACAGTATTAAAGTATTTACCTGCCTTTGTTTATTATTCGGACTATGGTAACCTTAACTCAGAAATTTATCTACCCCGTGTTATTGAGGATTTGAGTAGAAAGAACTTAAAGGGCATAGACAGGGACAGGGCAAGAACATTAAAAGTCCTGTTTGACTTTGTAAAACTTACACCTAAAGAGATTTTGGAACTTGGAAAGGAGCAGGCCCATTCGAATACGAAGGAAGAGGAAACCATAGCTGAAGAAGCAAAACGCAAGAAGGAGCGGGAAGTTTTGCTGCAATCAGCCTCCACTAAAATGACCAAAGATTTCCGCAACTGGTGGAAACAAGGCGATTACCGTTTTCGCTTTGATGCTGATGGGAATCATTTCCGTATTTGGGTCAGCGATGAGAAAAGGCCGGAAGAAATTGAACTGGAAAGTAGAAGTCGCGGTTTACAATGGTTTTTTAGTTTTTTCTTGGTATTCCTTGTCGAAAGTCAAGACGAGCATACAGGTTGTATTCTCCTATTAGATGAACCAGGTGTTACTCTTCACCCTATAGCACAGGAGGATCTTATCAAGTTTTTCAAATCCTTGTCTCAGGATAGCCAAGTGGTTTATACCACACATTCGCCTTTTTTGATCGATTCCAATAACTTAGGGCAGGTGAAAGCGGTGTATATTGACGATGAGGGGCATTCCGCAGTATCATCTGATTTAAGGAAAGGCAGCAAAGTATCAGAAAATTCAATATATCCAGTCCATGCAGCTATTGGACTGTCTATTTCCGAAACATTTCTTAATGGATGCCAACCGGTTTTGGTAGAAGGACATAGCGATCAGGTATACTTGCATGCCATTAAAAGTTATTTACAGAAAAAAGGGTTGTTGGGCGCAACCAAAGAACTAGTGTTTATTCCGACAGGAGGAGTAAAAGGCATGAAGCCTATTATTAATATCATCTCTGGTAAAGATGCCCAATTACCGTTTGTAGTGTTAGACAGTGATTTAAACGGTACCAAGATGAAAGACACTTTGGCAAAAGACTTATACAGTAGTCAATCGGAGCGCATATTCGTGATAAAAGACCTTTTGGGAGTTGACAATACTGAGATAGAGGATCTTTTTCCCAATGAAATGATGGCTGATGCATTGGATAGAAAATACCGTGTAGAAGACACTGCCCTGATTGACGAAATTGAAGAGAATAGCCCATTCCTTGTTCAGGCGGAGACCTATTTTAAGAAAAACAGTATAGTCCCGGCGGATGGCTGGAAAGTAGATTTGGCCAAAGAGATGGAAAAAAAGCTACAACGTAAAAATGCACCTATATCGCAACAAACCGAAGAAATTTGGAAAAACCTATTTGATAAACTTTCGGATATAAAAAAATTGGGTAACTGATCCTTTCTTCACTAACAATGCCTGCAAGTCCGTTATGATAAAGCGGGCATAAAGGCGTTGTTTTCAGGCTTTTCAGTCTTCTATTTTTTGAATAAATTTCCAGTAAACAGCGAAAAAAGCCGGGGACACCTAAATTTGAGACGTTCCCCCTGAGCCGGGAACAATCAGCAGCCTATGCAAATAGAAAAACTAACCATACAGAATTTCCGGAATATAGGTCCCAAAACCTCTTTCCTGTTTGATCCACAGTTTACCGTAATTATAGGGATCAATGGGAAAGGCAAGTCGACACTGCTTCATGCCCTGCGGATCGCTTGCGGCACCTACCTGCTGGCCATTACCGAAGTCCCGAAGCGTCACATCGACCCGGACGAAATCCGCCTGGAGCGCTTCGGCACCCACAGTTCGCCCCAGACTCCAGTGATTGTAGAGGCGGAGGGCTACTTCCCGGAATATCCCGACAAGGTGGTCTGGAGAAGGCAGATCCCGGAAGGAAAATCCAGAACAACTTCAAACGAGGAGGACGTGGGACGGGTGCGGAACATTGGCAGGGAAAAATATCTGGAGGTCACCCGGAAAGGAAATGATACCCTAGCCCTTCCGGTCATTGCCTTCTTTGGCACCTCCCGGGCCCATGGTGCCGGCAGGAACCGGGGTACCCGGGTCGTACGGCAGATTTTCAAGGAAGGTTACCACAACTGGGAAGAAATGAAGTCCAGCACTTACCAATACGACAGCTGGCTGTCCAGTTTTGACGCCCTGCTGCTGGATAAAAAGGAGGACCCGCAAGTACGGGAAGGTTTTTATGCGGCGCTCAAAAGGGCCAACCCTTATATAGAAGATGTTCAATTTGTAGGGGGGGAGCTGTGGCTCCGGGTAAAAATCGAAGAGTATACCTCCGACTTTTTGCCTCTGCACCTGCACAGCGACGGGGTAATCATGTTGACCGAAATGGTGGCCGAACTGGCGTACCGCTGCAGCATTTTGAATGGCTATCTTGGGGCCAGGGCGGTCGAGGAAACAAGGGGGGTGGTTCTGATTGACGAACTGGACCTCCACCTGCATCCTAACTGGCAGCGCCACGTAGTCCAGGACCTGAAAAACGCCTTTCCCCGCATCCAGTTCATGGCCACGACCCATTCACCTTTCATCGTACAGTCATTAAACAGCAACGAGCTCATTAACCTGGATCTGGGTACCGATGTCTCGCCCAAAGAACTGAGCCTGGAAGTTGTTGCGGAGGAGGTCATGAATGTAAAAAGCCCCTTCAGCGACGAAAATGCTGCAAAAGAACAACTGAGCATGGATTATTTCCAGTTGCTCGAAGAAGCGGTAAACAGCCCCGATAAAGCAGCCTATATAGACCGGCTGGAAACCTTTGAGAATGCGATTGATGATGCCGGCCTTCGAGCCTTTTTAAAGTCCACCCGAATTGCAAAGAATATTTTATAATGAGACCCATTGAAAATGCGCCCGTACCCACGAAGAACGGGGTGGCGAAAGCATACAATGATTATAAGGAATGGCGGCTGGACTTGGTGACGGCTTACGGACAGCACTGTGTCTATTGCAATGACCGTCTGCCCAACAATCTGCAGGTGGAACACCAGGTAGCCCAGTCCTTGGGCATCGTTTCGCCACTGGACTGGAATAACCTGTACCTGGCCTGCGGCCCCTGCAACCTGGCTAAATCTGATAAGGTCCTGTCGGCAGCCACCCATTACTTGCCTAACGAGCACAACACCCATTTGATTTTTGATTACCAGCTTCGCCCGCATAATAAACTGCCAGGTAAAATTGCCTGTATACCGGTTCCGAAAGAAAACCTGGACGAAGAGCAAAAAACCAAGGCCGCCCAAACTATCCTGGATTTAAAACTGGCGAAGGTGGAACAAACGCCTTTGCAGGAACGGAAAATGACGGATGTGCGCTGGCAGAACCGCTTTGATGCCTTTGAAATGGCCAGAACGCAACGGCGGCTCTGGGACACCTTGGTTACCCAAGTGCAAAAGGACGCATACCTGTCATGCATTCCACCGTTGTTGGTCCGGGCAGGTTTTTTTTCCCTGTGGGTGCAGGCTTTTGAGAGTGTTCCAGTAGTGCTGGAAGCCCTAATAAATGCCCTCCCCCATACGGCAGTAAGCTGTTTTGACCCGGTAACAGGCTACCAACCGACAAATCGAAATCCTGCCAATGCCGCCGATCCCATTTAAAAAGAAACAGGATCCTGACGATACTGCAGCGAAACCAGCGGGGAAAAAATAGACCCCTGTTTCTAAAAGGGTCTATTTTTTTCACCCATCCCCCGGTGAGCTGATTCCCTTAGCACTCCACCTTTAAAAATGCTTCACCTCCAAAAGTCCGGCGTTCACCGAAACCGGCCGAAGAAGCTTCCGGGGACGTCCTATCTTTGACTTGTCAAACGATCCAAACCTTTTGAAAGCCTAAAATAACCAATTTCCAATAGTCCAAACCGACCGTTTCCATTATCCCGAAAATCCGGGTAATCCGTAAGTACCTTTTGAAAATTCCAGATCCAGAAAAACCAAAGGCGTCCTTATCCTAATCGAACAAAATTTTTCAACGCCTGATAAATCTTCCTCCCGGTCGCCGGGAGGATTTTTTTATTTTCCCCGGCCAGGCCCCTGTCTGAAACAGGCTGTAATCCCTATGGCGGACAGAGCGGGCATAAAAAAGCCCCGAGTAGAAACAGGGGGCGACTAACGATTGCTTGCCATATGAAAAAGTTGGAAATATTCCTGTTTTGCATTGCACAGCTATTGCCGGGTATACACTTCTCTTTTCCCTTCACTGCCTCCGGCTCCTTTGCTGATACAAACATAGCCGAAGCAGCAGTTCGCTTCAGATCAAATCAGGCGGCATTCCATTACAGCAAACACACATGCAAAATTTTAAAAGCCTTTACTAAACTCATTTTCACAGGAAACACTCTCTTATCTCCAACTGCTTTTCTACTCTCCCGGTTACACGAGCCGGCGCACCCTTTTTTGATAGTTTTTGTAATCCACTCCATGCTGGCGAGTTAAATACTCCTCTTCCAGCCGGATCTGTATTTGGATCAGCAGGTAGGTGCCCGCCAGGACCACGAGGTTCCCGGCACTGGGCAGCACCAGGAATACGCCAAGAACACTTACCAGCATGCCCAGGAAAACGGGATTGCGTGAATAGCGGAACACCCCGCACGTCACCAGCTCGGTGCGGTTCTTTTCGTCAATGCCAATCCTCCAGGAATTGCGCATCTGCACCTGGGCCACCATGATCCAGATAAGGGAAGCATGGAGCAGCAGCAGGCCAGCGACCCTGGCGCCGGCGCCCTCCAGGTATTCCACCGGGACTACATACCGGTACACCGCCGGCGAAACGGAATAAAGGAGCACCACCGCCACCAGCAGGGCGGTAGCGACCTTCATCATTTTCCCAATATAATCATGGGCGGTATCGCTGCTGCCAAAGGTTACGGGATTGATACCGGTCCTGCGGTACACCCGCCAGGAGGGAAGCACGAAGGTGACCAACAGGTACCCCAACAGGAACAGCGGCAAATACCACCTCAGAAAAGTTTCCATAGTCATATCCCTCCTTACAAGCGTATTTTAATCCCCCCATTGACTACAAATCCATCTACCGGCGCATAGATGTCCCGGAAAACAGGGTTGCTGATCGAGCCGGAGTAGATGGTATCAAAGCGGGTCTGGCGGGTGTCGGTGAAATTCTCGAAGTTGACAAACACGGAAAAGTGCTCCCACAGCTTTTCCGCCATAAAGCCGGTGATCCAGTAAGGCTTTCCCGTGGCACCGTCGCTGAGCCGCTGGGGACTGTAATAATAGGCTTCCAGACCAAGCTTGAGCTTTTCCTCGATTTCGTACATGAGCACATTATTCAGCCGGTGGCGGGCGGTCAGCGGCAGCCAGCCCTTGCCCCCGGAATAATGGGTGTTAGCGTCCGTGTAGGTATAGCCCACAAACAGCTTGAAGTCATCATATACCAGGCGCAGGTTGGTTTCCATTCCCTTGGTATCGAGATAACCCGCAGCATTCCGGAACTCCAGCGCGCCCCCTGCGGCTACGCCCAGCACTAGCGGCCGCCGCAGCCGGGTGTAAAAAAACAGGTGGTTCAGGCTCAGCCCTACTTCCCCTATGGTGGTCCGGTAGTTCACGTCCCAGTTGCCGCCCATCGAACGCTCGTTCTGGGTGGTCAACCGGTTGATCGGCAGGACGCCCTGGAACTGCAGGCGCTCCGACTCCTCGGTAAACACCGTGGGGGCCTTGTAGCCAAAACCGCCGCCCAGGCGGGTAGAGAATTTGGAGGACAGGCGCCACAGGGCGGAGAGGCGCGGCAGCAGCTCGAAGTCATATCCCTGCACCTTGTCCCCACGCAGGCCGGTTTCCAGGGTGAAGCTTTCGGAAGGCGACCAGGCGTTCTGCACGAACAGGCCATAGGTATTGTAATGATAATCCCGCAGCGGGCTTGCCGTCAGCCGCTGCTCGGCCAGGTCGTCGGTCAGCACGTTGGCGCCCACTACCCACTGGCTTTTTTCCATGGCCTTGTTCCAGGTCAGTTCCGAAAAGGAGGACTGCTGGAGGGCGTCAAACCGGTAAGAGGGGATTTCAATGGTGCAGTCAAAGCGGGTGTAGCTGGTTTTGAGCTGCAGGGTGGAACCCTCTGCCAGCCGGTGGGCGATGCCCAGTTGGGTGGTGATGCGGCCGGTATTGTTCTTTTCAAAATAGCCGCTGCCGCCCCGCTTGATGTAATTCATACTGCCGCCCACGCGGTCCTCGGTGATATAGCTCACGCCCACGTCGGCAGTGGTGCTTTTGCCGTACAGGAACAGACGGGGGTTAATGGTATAGCGCTCGAATTTGGGGATGGCGGTCAGGCCGATATCTGCCGGGTCGTAAGGGGAGCCGCTGTTGCGGGAGGCAAACAGGGTCAGGCCGGCCTTGCCGTAGCGCTCGGAGTAAAACCCGCTGAGATCCAGCCCGCCGGCGGAAGTGCCGTTGGCCAGAAAACTGAGCTCCCGCTTCTGTCCGGGTGTTTTGGAAACCAGGTTCACCAGGCCGCCGATGGCGCCGCCGCCGTAGAGGGTGGAGGAGGAACCCTTGATCACTTCCACCTGTTTCAGGTCCAGCGGGGCAATTTGAAGGATGCTGAGACCGGAGGCAAAACCGGCGTACAGGGGGTAGCCATCGCGCAGGATCTGGGTATAGCGGCCGTCGAGGCCCTGGATGCGGATGCCGGCGTTGTAAGAGGTGGCCGAAGTCTGCTGGGTTTGGATGCCGGTGCTTTCATTGAGCAGCATGCGAATGTCGCCGGGTTTCATGTTGCCCTTTTCCGCCAGTTCCTCCCCGGAAATCACCTCGATGCGGGTAGGAGTATTGGCGATGGTGCGGCTGGTTCGGGTGGCGCTAACGATCACCTCTTCCTCTTCGTGTTCCTCCTCTGCTCCCTCCAGCGTGATGATCACGATGGTATCGGCAGCCAAAGGGAAGGTGAGGGAAAGGCTTTTTTCCGCGTAGCCCACGTGGGTGATGCGGAAGGTCTGGCTGCCGGGGGCAACGCCCGAAAGGGTGGCGGCGCCCGTGTTGTCGGCAGCCACCGACCGGTTTCCTTCGGTCCAGGTCAGGGTAGCGCCGGGCAGCGGCAGGTGTTGTTCATTTTGGATCGATGCTCGAAAAAGATGTTGGGCCTGTACCGACACGAAGGTGCAGCACAGCAGGAGTCCTGTCAACAGGTATTTCATGTTGTGGTTTGTTTGTGTTCAAAAGAAAAATAAGTCGAAAAAAGTGCAGCGAAGCAGGCTACGCACGGGGCGGTTGCCAGAAGGAATCCTCCGTGGTCGGGAGGGCCGGGACACCCTCCGGGCTGTAGTGGCGGAGTGCGGGGGAAGGCGGTTCGGGCAAGGCAACTGTATGCACCTCCGGGATAAAGCCCAGGCAGGTGGAACAGGAGGAAAAAGGAGAGCAGGCACCGTCCTCGTCCCCGTCGGAACAGTGGCTTGCTGAAGCCGAGGGCTTCACCAGGCAACAATTGTCCTCGGTGCAGCACTGGGCAAACATGGTTAGGGCCATGATGACCAGCAGGAGTATGGCTACCAGCTTTTTCACGGGCGCAAAGGTAGCCGCGCGGAACAAGCGCTCAAAAAAAACTCATCCCACCCGTGGGAGAGGTGCAGGTAACGAGAAGGATTAATAGGGCTCCACCAGGGTACTGCCAGCTACTTTACTGCTGAGGACGAACTCCCGGGCTCCTACCTCCAGCGTGTACGAGTGGTCCAATTCCTCGACCACTCGCACTATATCGGTCACCCATAGCAAGCCTGACGCGGTCCAGGCACTATTGCTATTGTAGTCGCAAAACATTGCCGAGCAATTGATTATACGTTTTTTTACCGCATATTGCAGGCTTAGAGCCCATCAATCCCCCAATCCTAGGGCTAAATATGTAAATCCTGTCAGGAATGACGCATAGTGACAAGATGAATTTTCCTCTTTTTTATCATCGCAAGAACTTAGCTCCAGCAGTTTAAGCGGGCAAAAGATCGCTGATTTTTTGTCCTTTCCCGTGAAATCAAAGGTTCCGAGTATTGCAGTTCCAAAGGGAACCGGCACGGTATAATTGCCCAGTTCAATGAATGGGGCACATCGTCCAGGTTTCCATTTATGGGTCTGATGGGGGTAAAACCAAATTCCGGAATTGAATAGAAAAGGGTGTGTTGCATATGTTGGGCAGGGCTTATGAACCCTGTCCCACCACAATCCGATGCCTGTACCTAGCTTTAAAGCTGCAGAAAACGATAGCCTAGTTACCCAGTGGCCTCGCCGGCACCGGAGAGCTTTATGGGATAGCTATATTATCCAGATAAAGTTTAAGGATTCATCATAAGCAAAGAGTTATGAAGCAGCTAAATGGTTAGTTTATAAGTAAGAGTCGCCTTAGCCAGGGAGAGATGGAGGAACTACTCTAAGAAAATACGCATTATCATTAAAAATATATAAATAAAAATACCATTTCTGGTTGACTTTAAGCCGGTTATATGGTATAGTTAATAAAAAGCGAGGTTAATTATGAAAGAGCGTTCACCGCCATAAAATTTTGATTCAGGAATGCCTAAATCGTGTGTTGCACAGGCCTTACAACTAAAGCGGCTCCTGCAACTTTGTGTAAAATCCCGGCAGTGCTTTGGAATCATGGAATAAAAAAACCCTTGTTGACGCAAGGGCTTTCCTACCAGGCGAAGCTGGTTCAGTAAAATAAATAACAATCCGGGCCTTTTCCTAATTGACGTTAGGGCTGGCCCACAAAACAACTTTTAAAAACATGGATATCAATCAATACACTCAAATCCTGCCCGAAATTAAAGTCTTGGGCTTAAATATTCTAACTATTCTTAACAGTAAAGATGTTAATGGTATTGTTACAGTCTTCTTTTCACCCATTCTAACGAAGCTGTATGCAGACGAAATAGGGAAAAGATTATTCAAAAGGTAACCACTGTAAAGCCCGGCTCTGGTCGGGCTTTTTTTATGTTTGGTTTCTTTCATGAGTTTCTGCTGGTGATTCTGCCTTATTTCTTTTTGATGGACTGCCACTTCCAGACCAGCGAGCTCAAGTCCAGGAAAGCCCGTGACAACCATGCCCGGCGCCTATGGGTCCTAGGGAGCTGGCGGGCCTGAATTTCAATATCTATGCGCTGGTGTTGGACGCGGTCCTCATCCACCTGATCACGAATACTTCCATAATAAAATAAGAGCCAACCAGAAGCGGAGGTGGCTCTTGCTATATAAATTACCCTTCAAAATTAAAGCGCTACCGACTTGCGGGCATTCCCTGTCCATTGTTCCATGACCTCCGGGGCCGGTTTCGCATTGGTGCCTTCCCCATAAACGGTGGCGGCGCCATAGGTATAGAAAGCTTCCCAGTCAACGCCCTGCGGGTCGGTGATCCAGGATTTCTGGCTCTTGGAATAGCAGCAGGTGCAATGGCCTTCTTCCCGAACGGTTCCTTTTGCCTTTTGCATGTTGTCGTACACCTGCTCCAGATCCTCCGGGTTGTCCACCTGGAGGCCCAGGTGCTCGATACCGTTTTCACTGTGGCCCGTGGAAATAGCGAAGTTTATCCGCGGGTCTTCCAGCATCCACTTGGCATAATCCTCTTTGGAAACGGTGGGTTCCACCCCGAATAAGGCATTGTAAAAACGGATGCTGTCATTCAAATCCTTTACCCTGACATGTACGTGAAAGCGTTTCATTGTGTTTGTTTTCTACCATGACGCCCCGGTAACCAAAAGGTGACAGGAATTATTCAACTTTTTTCAGGGAAGCCTTGTAGCGTTGCAGGGATCGGCAATCCGGGCGGATGTCAAAGGAAACCAGGCGCCCCTCCCCGTTTAATTCCAGGATGCAGCATTCGGTAAATAGGTCCCGGAGCATTTTGCGTCCCCGGCTCACCCGTTGCTTCACGGCGGCCAGGGAGAGGTCCAGCTCGGCCGCCACGTCCTTTAAATTGCTTCCCTCCACATCACTTTTGCGCAGGGGAAGGGCATAGGAATCGGGCAACAGGTTGATCATGGGCAGAATATACTCGGCGGCCTCCCGGAATGCGGAGGCCTCCTCTTCCTGCCCGACTTCTGGCAAGGTATCGGTGGGGGTGCTTTTACCTTCTTTCCGGTAATGATCGGCCAGGGTATTGCTGGCGATCTGGAACAGCCAGGACCGGATATTGCGCACACCGCTTTTGCAGGAGCAGAACTGGTACACCTTCAACAGTACGTCCTGGGAAATGTCTTTGGCGGTATTTTCATCCTTCACCCGCTTGAGGATAAAGTAATAGAGGGCTTCCTTGTGCTCTTGCCAGAGGGCCGGTACATCACAGTTCATTTTATAGGGTTTGGTGGTTAGGGGTATAAAATAAGAAAAGCCTTTCACAAAGGCACGGAAAGAAAAAAACTCAGAAAAATCCGCCGGCTATTGGTTTGTTTCGGAATACATCGTAATATTGCAATATCACTATGGGCGTAACGAAATCAGAAATATTCACGAAAGAGCAAAACCAGCTGGCACAGCTAATGAAGGCGCTGGCCCACCCGGCCCGCATTGCCATCCTGCAGGAGCTGATCAAGGTCAATGCCTGCATCAACAGCGACCTGGTGGAGGAACTGGGCCTGGCACAGGCGACCATTTCCCAGCATTTGAAGGAATTGAAAAACGCCGGCCTGATCAAAGGCTCGGTGGAAGGCACCTCGGTTTGCTATTGTATCGATGAGGAAAACTGGAAGCTCTGTAAGGAGCAGATTGAAGCCTTTTTTGTGGCGTATAAGCCAAAAGGCAGCTGCTGCTGATTTTTTTTGCCCCACATCATTGCCATATTGCAATAATACAATACTACAGCTATGTCCCAACAACACAAGGTCTTGTTCGTATGCGTGCACAACTCTGCCCGCAGCCAGATGGCGGAAGCCTTTCTCAATAAATACGGCGCTCCCCATTTTCAAGCCGAAAGTGCCGGCCTGGAGCCCGGAAAATTGAATCCCAATGTGGTGGAAGTCATGAAGGAAAAAGGCATCGACATCAGCCAGAACATAACACAGGGAGTTTTTGACCTCTTCCAAAAGGGTGCTCATTATAATGCCGTCGTGACCGTTTGTGATGGTGCGAACAGCGAACGTTGCCCTATTTTCCCCGGCATGATGAAACGCATTGCCTGGTCGTTTGCCGACCCCTCCTCCTTTACCGGCACCCCGGAAGAAATACTGGCCCAAACCCGCGTGGTCCGGGACCAGGTGGAAGAACAGGTAAAAGCCTTTGTACGGGAAGCCAGTGAGGTTGCTTACTGGATAAAATAAAATTGGATTCCTTAACACGTAAACATATTTACCATGCAAACCCAAGAACAATTAAAAGAGATCGTCCGTCAGAAATATTCCGAGATCGCCCTCCAGGACAAGGAAACCAACCAATCCTCCTGTTGCGGCTCGGGCTGCTGCTCCACGGAAGTGTACAACATCATGTCTGATGACTACCAGCAGCTGGAAGGCTATAACCCCGAGGCCGACCTGGGCCTGGGCTGCGGCCTGCCCACCCAGTTCGCACAGATCAAGAAGGGCGACGTGGTGATCGACCTGGGCAGCGGCGCCGGCAACGACGCCTTTGTGGCCCGCCACGAAACCGGGGAAGCCGGCAAGGTGATCGGCATTGACTTTACCCCTGCCATGATCGAAAAGGCACGGGCCAATGCCGAAAAACTGGGATTCAACAACGTGGAGTTCCGCCAGGGCGATATCGAGAAAATGCCGGTAACCGCAAATGTGGCTGATGTGATTGTCTCCAACTGTGTGCTGAACCTTGTGCCCAATAAGTATGGTGTGTTTCAGGAGATCTTCCGTGTCCTGAAGCCTGGCGGCCACTTCAGCATTTCCGATATTGTGCTGGTGGGTGGCTTGCCAGATGACATCCGCAACGCCGCCGAAATGTATGCCGGCTGCGTTTCCGGGGCCATTCAAAAGGAGGTGTATCTGGAACTGATTCAAAGCAGCGGCTTCCAGAACATTACCCTGCAAAAAGAAAAGCAGATCATCATCCCCGATGATATCCTGTCCGCTTACTTATCCGAAGAAAAAATAGCCGCTTTCAAGGCCTCCGGTACCGGTATTTACAGCATTACGGTCTATGCCGAAAAGCCCGCCCAGCAGGCCTGTTGCGCACCCGGCTGCTGCAGCTAAGGAATTCCAGCCTGGACCCGAAAAGGGTTCAGGCTGTTTTTTTACCTCCTGACGGCCCTGCTGCAGGGGGAATCTATCGTCAAAACCTATACAAATTATGTCAGCAACAAATTGTAACCCGGCCCGGGAACGGAAGAAACTGAGTTTCCTGGACCGCTATTTAACCCTCTGGATCTTCGCGGCTATGGCGGCCGGCGTGGCGATCGGCTATTTTGTGCCTTCCTCCTCGGGCTTCATCAACTCCTTTTCCAGCGGTACGATGAACATCCCGCTGGCCATCGGCCTGATCCTGATGATGTACCCGCCCTTTGCAAAGGTGCGCTATGAGCAGCTGGGTGAGGTTTTTAAAAACACGAAGATCCTGGGTACCTCCCTGCTGCTCAACTGGATCATTGGCCCCATCCTGATGTTTTTCCTGGCCATCATCTTCCTGCGGGGCTATCCTGAATATATGGTGGGCCTGATCCTGATCGGCCTTGCCCGCTGCATCGCTATGGTGATCGTGTGGAACGAGCTGGCGGAAGGCAGCCGCGAATACGCTGCCGGGCTGGTGGCCCTGAACAGCATCTTTCAGGTGCTGCTCTACAGTGTCTATGCCTATGTGTTTGTGACCCTGCTGCCGCCACTTTTCGGTATCCGCGGCTCAGAAGTAAATGTGAGCATCGGGCAGATCGCCGAGAGCGTGGCCATCTACCTGGGTATTCCCTTTGCGGCCGGCGTGCTGACCCGCATTATCCTGAAAAAGGCAAAAGGAGAGGAGTGGTACCAGAAGAAGTTCCTGCCGGTTATTTCACCCATTACCCTGATCGCCCTGCTGTTCACCATCGTGATCATGTTCAGCCTTAAAGGGGAGCTGATCGTAAAGATCCCCATGGACGTGGTGCGCATCGCCATTCCGCTGGTGATCTACTTTGCCATCATGTTCCTGGTGAGCTTTTTTATCGGCAAGGCCCTGGGTGCCGATTATTCCAAAAACGCCTCCATCGCCTTTACCGCCGCTGGCAACAACTTCGAGCTGGCCATTGCGGTAGCCATCGGCGTGTTCGGTATCAACAGCGGGCAGGCCTTTGCCGGCGTGATTGGTCCGCTGGTGGAAGTGCCGGCACTGATCGCCCTGGTGAACGTGGCTTTCTGGCTGCGCAACAAATATTACCAACCCCAGAAAATTCAAAACGCTTAATTTTTTCTATGAGAATTGCACTCTTTAGCGACATCCACGCCAACCTGCCCGCGCTGGAAGCCTTTTTCAGGGATGTGGACCAAAAGAACCCAGATGCCATTTATTGCCTGGGTGACCTGGTGGGCTACAATAGCTGGCCCAACGAGGTGATCAACGAGATCCGGAAAAGGCGCATCCCCACCATTGCCGGCAATTACGATTTCGGCATTGGCCGCAAAAGCGGCGACTGCGGCTGCGCGTATAAAACCGACAAGGATAAAGCCATGGGAGAAGTTTCCATTTCCTATACCGATTCCATTGTCCGGGACGAAGAGCGGGCCTACCTGCGGACCCTGCCGGCACATATCCGGGTAGAGTTCCAGCTGAATAACGATAAACTGAACCTGCTGCTGGTGCACGGCAGCCCGCGGAAGATCAACGAATACCTGTTTGAAGAGCGGGACGAGAAAAGCCTGCTGCGCATTATGCAGGAGGCCGATGCCGACATTATGTGTTTTGGCCATACCCACAAGCCCTATCACCGCGTCCTGCCTCTGGAGCTCCAGCAGGAACGCCCGCATTTCCGCCATGCCATCAACATCGGCTCGGTAGGGAAACCCAAGGACGGTGACGCCCGGGGTTGCTATGTGCTGCTGACGATAAACGAGAACAGCAGCATCCAGGACAAGGAAGCGGTGCAGGTAGAGTTCGTGCGCTTTGCCTATGACGTAGAGCAGGCGGCCAAAGCGGTGGAGAAAAGCCCTTTGCCGGACGAGTATGCCGATATGCTGCGCAAAGCCTATTAAAGTCCGTAAGGCGTCCTTCCTGAAGGAGGGCAATAAAAACCGGACAACAGGCCCGTCGCCTGAAACCATTTATATCCCAACATAACCAACAATTCATGAGAATAGCGCTCTTCAGCGATGTACATGCCAACCTTCCGGCCCTGGAAGCCTGTTTGAAAAGTATCGACCAGCAAGCCCCCGACACCCTGTATTGCCTCGGTGACCTGGTAGGTTATAATATATGGCCGGCAGAAGTCATCCGGGAGGTTCGCAGCCGGCGAATCCCCACCATTGCCGGGAATTATGATGAGAAAATCGGGCTGCTGAAGGGGGAAAGCGTGATTCCTGCCGCGGACGGCAGCAAGAAAACGGCGGGCAGTATTTCGGTGGCGGTTACCGATCTGGCCATGGGGGCCGGTGATCGGGAGTACCTGCGTACCCTGCCGGCTCATATCCGGGTGGAGTTCCGGCTCGGGGAGAACCGGCTGAACCTGCTGCTGGTGCACGGCAGCCCCCGCAAAATCAATGAGTATCTCTATGAAGACCACGATGAGCAACTCCTGTTGGAAATGATGGAGGAGGCCGGGGCAGATATTCTGTGCTTTGGACACACCCACAAACCCTATCACCGCGTGCTGCCCGCCAATCCGCAGGAAGGCGCACATTTCCGCCATGCCATCAACATCGGTTCGGTAGGCAAGCCCAAGGACGGCGACAACCGCGGCTGCTACGTGCTGCTGACCATCAACCCCAACAGTTCAACTTGGAGCAGGGAAACCGTGCAGGTCGAGTTCGTACGTTTTAACTATGACGTGGAGCAAGCTGCAAAAGCGGTGGAAGAAAGCCCGCTGCCCAATGAATTTGCTGATATGCTGCGCAAAGCTTACTAAATCTCCTGCCAGCTGTCATGCGGCTGGTGGTCTTTTTCAGCTGGCAGGATGACCCGGCAGGTGGGCTTGTTTTTAGGCGCCTGCCGGGCATTTACGGGCTTGCTCCCGGGCAGCAAACAGAAGATCAGTTTTATAAATTGACCTTCCCAAAAGGTAAGCCTGAACGCAGTTCAAAGACTTGCCTTTTCATTTCTGGCAGGCGCAGGTTTTGGAAACCTTATTCCCCGCAGGTGGGCAAGGGGGCAAAACCAGGCGTTACGAAAGAACGCCGGGAAAGTCCACTCCGTTTTCAGGTGGAATGATAGATACTAAACATTTTAGCATTCTAATAAAAGGGCTTAACTTTATGTAACAACAGACACCTCCTGGCGGGATGAATGCGTAAAGTGGTTCCTGCGAAGTGAGTGCTGTTGCACTTTGCTTCGTCCAAAAGGCTTCCGCTTAAGCGGAATAGGTCGCATAAACCCCACTCCTTTAGGGTGAGTGTACGTCAGAAGTTCACCAGCTAAGCTACCGACAAGGAGAAAGAGCCCGGGAAAGAGGCTTGGGCGAATATGGAGCCCAATATACAAAAGTTTATTAATGAGCTTAGACGCCGCCTGTGATGCCTGGTACCTGTTGCCGCCCCCTCAAACGGTTTTGAGCACCCGTCGGGAAACAAAGCTGCGGCCGCCGGCCACTTCCCGTATGGCGTCAAATATTTCCGCCCTCGAGTCCTTGGCAACATAAGCCCGTGCCCCGGCCTCGATCATCTTATTTCCCTGCCAAGGGTCGTAACTCAGCGACATGCCAACGACTTTTACTTCCGGGTAGTCCCGTACAATCCGGCGGGTTGCTTCCACGCCCCCTATTTCCGGGATATGCAGGTCCATCAAAATAATGTCCGGCCGCAGCTTACCGGCCAGTTCAGCTGCCTGCGCAGCACCGGAGCACTCCGCCAGTACTTCAAACCTGAGGTCGCGGTTCAAAATATAGCACAAGGTTTCCCGGATCAGTTCCTGGTGATCAGCCATGATAATGGTGGTCTTTTTCATCTTGGAGTTAGTTTTTCTTTAATTGCTGGTGCTAATAGCAAAAGAAGGGATAAAAGTCCCTGTCCTGCACTAAGCTCCCGGTTACAACCTGGCAGCAGGCAGGTTCTTTCCATCCAAAAAAATCCCCTCCAGGAAGGGGACGGCTTACTTCAGGCCGGACGGTTGTACACAGGTAGCCAGGGGCCTGCATTTTCTTAGGGTTGAGATCTTATTTCAGAAGGCCTTACGGACTGAAAACGGGCCTTTCACGGAAAATTCCTGCTCCTGCAACAGGACCGGTTCTTTATTGGTATTGGATTTTCTTCCACTTTGGAGCAGCAAAGTTACCAGGCTGAGTCAGCCATTGCTGCCTTCCTTTCGATGAAAAGGGGGACCCTGCTGATGAAGCAGGGGAACTACCCGTCAAAATTTTAGGCAAAAAAATAGCGATAATCTAACGACCCGTGTTTCTACTTGCCGCTGTTTAAGTAATGCTACCAATAAAGTTATTTGACCTTTAATTGCAGCCTCAGCATTAATGTTACTGTTCCCGGGAAAATTCCCTTGGCAGGGCCGACCGCTGGTGTTGGGATAGAGCAGACATAAAAAAAGCCCCGAGTAGAAACAGGGGGCGACTAACGATTGCTTGCCATATGAAACACTTAAATCTCTTGCGGTAAAGGTGCCGAACCGTTTACCAATATTCTCAGGTATTTATTTCGGTTGAGGGTTCAAAGATAGCACGCTGGTTTAAACGATTAAATAATAAATGTTGAAACATTGATTTTGACGGTCGAACTGGGCTTTTGGGAAGGTCAATGACCTGTAAAAAGTTTGGGGTACGCCGGTGGTATTTGTTTGCAGAGAGGGCCAGCCAAGGGCATAAAAAAGCCCCGGGTAGAAACAGGGGACGACTAACGATTGCTTGCCATATGAAAAAAGTTGAGGATAGTCTTGTTTTGCTGGTGCACAACTGTTGCCGGCTACGCGATTTTTCCCCCCTTTCACTACCTCCGGCTTGGCTGATACAAACATAACCAAGGCTACCTTACGCTTGGGATAAAAGCATCCGCTATATCATTATCTCAAGTAACACATGAGCTTTATTAAAGCCCTTTACCATGCTGAATTTCAGCCGAAACGGCCTATTATACCCAACCGCTTTTTCTTCCCTTTTCTTTCCCCTGTACAATGAAAATCCAATGGTGATTTCCCTCCCTGATTGGTAAATTAGTGAAGGTTGCCTTGCATTTGGACAACCGCTGACGCCAGCCCCGAAGAACAAAGGAATATGGGCGGCGTGGACTCTTTAATAAGGATGAGTTTATGATTATTATTGGTAAATTAATAGTGATTTTTCATAGGATTATTGGATTTTAATACGGGGCTGAATTTCCATTCCGGCCCTTTTTCTTTTATGTCCTGATAATACGTACCCGGGCACCGGCCCTGCAGCGCCCGGGTAGCGGGCTTCCTATTTTTCCACGACCAGTTGCATCGTTTTGCTGCCGGTGGCCGTTTGTAACCGCAGCAGGTACAGGCCGCCTGGCAGCCTGCCGGCATCGATGCTCAGGGTCTGGACGCGGCCCCCTTCGACCCTGCCTTTCTCCAGAACTGACAGCTTTGCGCCCTTGCTGTCATACAACACGAGTCGGTATTTTTCCGACTGCGGCAGCGTAAAGGTCACGGTCGCCCGGCCGGATACCGGGTTGGGAAAGGCCGCCAGCGAGGCCAGCCAGTTGTCCCGGGAAGCTTCCCTGTTGATGGTGAGGGCCTCCTGCTCGCCATTCGCCTCCGTGATCGCGGGTGCGGAAGCAGCGCCGGCATCGCGGGCCAGAACGCCTACCGCCAGTTTGGGCTCGGTATCCTGGTTGGTGGCCAGGATCACTACTTCGCCACCCATGGGCTGGTGGGTGCTGGTAGCCTCGTTGAACAGGTACTTCCCGCTGATCAGCGTTTTGGGCGGTCCAAAGGAAATGTTCGAAAGCGCCGTTTCCCGGTAAACGATATCCCCACCTTCCTCTTTGGAGCAATACACGATCTTCAGGGTGCCGGCGCCCTCGTTCAGTACGGCAATGCCCCGGGTGCCCTCAATGGAACAGGCCGGGTAAAAGCTCCAGTTGCCCGAAGTGGTGCGTTTTAGCAGGCCGATCTTGGTATAACCAGGAGTATCATAGGAAGTTTTCACCGCGCAATACAGGGTGCCGTCGCTGGCGCAGATCACGTTCATGTGGTCGTCGCCAAAACCATTGCCTTTACTCTGGGCGGAGCTGGAAGCGGGCTCTTCGTCAGCCGACCAGTTGCGCGGGTCGCCCCCGTCTGTATGGGTCTTGAAGCCGAAGCGCTGGGTATTCTGGTTGGACCACAGCACGCCGATCTTACCTGGAAGGGTGGTGATGGCGCAGATGTCGTCGTCCAGAATGCCTTCGGCTATGCGGAAGGTATCGCTCCAGTTGCTGTAGGGCGCATCGCTCCAACGCACGTTCACATCGGTCTTGGCACAGGACGCGATCCACATGCGGCCCCGGCCGTCGATGGCCAGGGTTGCCGATTCCGACCCGGAGCCAAAGTCCAGGTCTACCTTCGAGGTCCGCTGGCTCCACAGCTTGTATTTTCCGGTGCCGGCGTCGTATTCCACCGATACCAGTTGGGAGTCGTCCTCGGGTTCAAACATCAGAATATGTACTACGCTCCCCACCACGCGGCAGTCGGCATGAACGGTCTGCGAAGAGGAGAGGGTGAGCACATCGGTCCAGGAGGTCCCGTCGAGGCGGAACAGCCTGGTGCCGCTGGGAGTGGACAGCACGCTCCACCACTTGGAGGCATAATACCACACCTTGCCCTGCGGCTTATCGGCCGTGTTCTTGGCAATGGGCACCGGGCTAAGATCGGTCACGGAGGCAAAGCGCTGTGCCGTGCTTTGCTGGAAATAATAGGGCTCTCCCCCCGTGAAGCCTCCGTAAAGAGGCTGGCCGTCGGTGTCCTTGATGCCCGTGCCGCTTTCCTTTACATCCAGCCGCATCGCCCCGGTGCCGGCAACGGCATGTACGGTCACATCGTACACCATGCCGGTCGTGCCGACGGCCGTCAGTAAGGGGAGGGCCTTGCTGGCCAGCACCTCGTTACCCAGCACCGCCAGCGTGCCGCGGGCATCCCCACTGACGGTTGTGGGATAGAAGTCGCTAGGATCCACCCCGGTCACTTTTTCGGAAAAGGTTACGCGGAAGGTCACATCGCTCAGCCCGGTGGTATCGGCCAGTGGCGACTGGCGGGTGATGGTTTCCACGATCGGCGCCGGGTCTATAGTATAATTCGGTCCTGCCAGGCCGCCGGTAAGAGCATTGCCGGCAATATCGGTGATGCCCGTGCCGTTTTCCTTCAGGTCCAGGCGCAGGGTTACATACTTGGTAATGGAGCTGATGGTCACGTCAAAGGTCGTACCCGTCGTACCCACCGGCGCGACCGCATTGGCTGCCAGCAGGCCGGTCGGTTCACCGCTGATCAGGACGATGGTAAAGTCGGTGGGGTCTACCCCGGTCACCCCTTCGTTAAAGGTCACCCGGCAGGTCACGGCCGCGCCATGGGCCACTTCGGTGGTGGGTTTGAGGCGGGTCATGCCCAGGGGCGAAGGAACGGTGTAGTCAAAACTGTAGCTCTGCCCGGAGACGTAACCGCTGCCGGGGGCATTGCCTACGCCATCGAAAATGCCGGTACCGCCATTGCGCAGGTCCAGGCGCAGACTGCCGGTACCCGACAGGGCGGTGGCCGTTATATCATAGGTAGTGCCTTCGGTGCCTACCGCTACAACTGCATTCGAGGCCAGCGTACCTGTGGTAGTACCGCTGAGAGGGGTGAGGGTAAAATCGGCTGCATCCACGCCGGTTACCTTTTCCGAAAACGCTACCCGCCAGGTTACGGAGGAACCATTGGTCAGGCTGCCCGTGGGCAACTGGCGGTTGCTGCTCACCACCACGGGCAGGGTTTTATCAATGCTGTAGGTTTGGCCGGATTTGAAGCCGGCGAACGTAAAGCTGCCGGTGGCGGAAGGGCCGTCGCTCAGGGGACTGCCGTACGAATCGGAAATGCCGGTGCCGCTGGCCTTGATGTCCAGGCGGACTACCTCTGTGGTGGAAAGGCCACTTATGGTTACTTCATACAAAGACCCCGTACTGCCTGCCGGGACCACGGAGCCCACGGCACCGCTGGCCACCCCGCTCACCGTAGCAAGCGTAAAGTCGGCCGCATCCACGCCCGTCACTTTTTCGGAAAAGCTTACCTGCCAGGTGACCGAGGAGGCATTGGTCTGTTCCCCGGCAGGGGCCAGCCGGTGCACGCTGACCACCGTTGCCGGGGGATCCACGTTATAGGTCTGGCCCAAGGCATAGCCGCCGCTTAGGGCATTGCCCACCGCATCTTCCACCACGGCACCGCCGGCCACATCCAGCCGAACCGTACTGAAGGTGGTTATGCCGCTGGCCGTCACATCGAAAGTAGTGCCTGCGGTGCCTACTGTGGCCACGCTTGCCAAGGCGCCGGTGGGACCACCACTGAGCGTATGCAACACAAAGTCGGAAATATCCAGGCCCGTCACTCTTTCCGAGAATGTCACCCGCCACACAACCGAGGAGGTATTGGTGGTTTCGTTCAGTGGCGTCTGCCGGGCTATGCCCGACACCTCGGGCCGGGTTTGGTCGACGGTAAAGGCCTGGCCGGTGGTAAAACCGCCATTTAAGGCATTGGTGGCGATATCGGTTATGCCCGTACCGCTGGCCTTGACATCCAGCCGTACCAGGCCCGAGCCGCTTACATTACTTACGGTTACATCATAGGTCGTGCCCGCCGTTCCTGCCAGCACCACACCGCCCGCGGGCACGGCTCCGGTGGTGGTGCCGCTCAGGGCGGAAAAGGAAAAGTCGCTATACGAGACGCCCGTAACGGCTTCGGAAAACACCACCCGGTAGGTAAGGGACGTGACATTGGTGGTGGTTACCGCAGGAAGCTGCCGGCTGACGCTCACCACCGTGGGAGCGGTATGGTCCAGCGTATAGCTTTGCCCCGTGGTAAAGCCGCTGCCCAGGGCGTTGGCCACCACGTCCACAATACCCGTACCGCTGCTTTTTACGTTGAGTCGCAACTCACCGTTGCCAGTAAGCGCACCCACTTTTACATCCCAGGTCGTGCCGCCGGTACCAACCGGCGTAATGCCACCCGGGGCCAGCACCCCTTTGGCCGTGCCGCTGACAGTAGTCAGCGAAAAGTCGGCGGAATCCACGCCCGACACCGGCTCGGTAAAGGTGGCCCGGTACACGACCGTACTGCCATTGGTGCTGACAGCCGCCGGTGTATAGCGTTCGATGCTTTGCACCCTGGGCACTGTTTTGTCTATCGAAAAGGTCTGGCCGGCGCTATAGCCGCCACAGGCGTTTTTGGCGGCATCCACGATACCGGTACCTGTTCCCTTCAGGTCAATGCGCAGCTGGCCTGTGCCGCTGATGGAGGTGACTTTCACATCATAGGTGGTGCCGTCGGTGCCCATCATGTCCACATCGCCCGATTCGATGGTTCCCTTCACGGTCCCGCTGGTGGCCACCACGCTGAAGTCGGCCACCCCTACGGACGTCACTTTTTCGGTAAAGACCACCCGGTACACCACCGTGGAGGCCTTCGTGATCTCGGTCAGGGGCGTCAGGCGGCTGATGCTGCTGACATAAGGAACGACCTGGTCGACCGTAAAGGTCTGGCCGGTGGTAATGCCGCCCAACAGGGCGTTGGTGGCAATATCGGTGATGCCGGCGCCCGAAGCTTTCAGGTCGAGGCGCAGGGTGCCCGACCCGGTCACGGGGGCTACTGTGATGTCATAGAGGGTTCCTGCCGTACCCGATGGGGTGACCGATTGTACCGTACCGGCTACGGAGCCGTCGAGCCGGGTCACGGCAAAGTCGGCTGCGTCCACCCCTGCCATAGCTTCGGAAAAGCTGGCCCGGAAAACAAGGGTAGGGGCATTGGTAAGGGAAGTGGTAGGGGACTGGCGGTTGATGCCCAGGAGGGTGGGAGGGGTACGGTCAATGGTATAGCCCTGCCCGTTGGTATAGCCCGGGGCGGCATTGCCCGCCATATCGGCAATGGCCGTACCGGTGCTTTTGAGGCTCAATTTGAGGGCGCCGGTCCCGGTAATATCGGTGACCGCCACATCATAGGTGGTGGCGCTGCCGTCCACAGGAGTTACGCTGCTGACCGTGCCGCCCGGCGTACCGCTGGTAGGCGTTACGGCAAAGTCGGCCCGGTCCACGCCGGTTACTTTTTCGGAAAAGGTCACCCGGTAGGTCACAGCCGTTGCATTGGTGAGGGCGGCCTGCGGGACCAGCCGGCTCGAACTGACCACCCTGGGCACGGTTTCATCGGCATTGCCCACCAGCTTCATATCAAAGGCCAGGTCGCCATTCGACAGGGAATTCTGGTGCACTTCCACGGCCAGCAGGTTGGTTCCGGGGACAAAAGCCTCTTTGCCAAGGGTAAATGTTTTGGAGGTATTGGTGGAGGAAACCGCCAGGGTGGAATAGCCGATAGTGCCGGCAGGCATATTGCTCCGGTACACTTCCGCCCCGTTGAGGTATACCACCACGCCATCGTCGTAAGCGATGGTACCGGTAAAGCTGTTGTAAATGGCCGGCTCCGTGATGGAAATGGTTTTGCGGAAATAAGTGGTGGGATACTTCTGGCTGGGGACAGCTCCATAGCTGACCACGGTGGTGAGGCCGTCCATGCCATAGCCCAGCTTGCCATTGCCGCTTTTCCAGGAAGCATCACTAAAGGAGGGCGAGCGCCAGGCGGTTCCCTGGTCGGTACCGGCATCCAGGTACTTCCAAGAATCTTTATACGGGAAAATGGTTACCTGGGCGGTGATGGTGGTGGTCAGCAGCAACGAGCAGAGCAAAAAGAACGTCATTCTTTTCATACTCGGGAGGTTTTTTACAGGAATTAAATTTTAACCATAAGGCAGGAGACAAAAGGTATCTTTTCTTAAGGCAGGGGGATCGGGCGGCCGGGTGGTTTCCCAGAACCCACAGGACGAAACGCGAATCCTGCAAGCAGACCGGCACGCTGCCATAAGCCAGGGAATGGAAGCGCCACCTCGGGTAGGAAAAAGCCGTTACGGCAAGGTAAAAGTAGAACAGCTTCCGGGCAAAAGCAGTTAGAGGGCGGACAGAATATCATTAGAAAATCATTAGAAGGGCGCAGGCGCGGAGAGGACAATATTGCAGTTTTCCCTTCCCCCTGCTTTCACCAACGGGGACTGGAAGAGAATGCTTTATAAAAGACCAGGGCGCCGGTTGCGCGGCGCCCTGGGAATATTTAGGGATTCAGGAACATCTTCACGGTTTTGCTGCCGGAGGATGTCTGCAGCTTCACCAGGTACATCCCCTGGGGCAGCCGCGCCGTCTCCAGGGGGACCGTGATGCGCTGGCCAGCGATGGCCCGCCCCTGCTGCAGCACCGAGATCCGGGCGCCCGCCATATTGTACAGGCTCAGGGTGTATCCGCTCTTGGAAGGCAGGATAAAGCTGACCACAGCCGTACGGGAGGAAGCAGGGGCCCAGGCCAGCAGTTCGGCTTCGGGAAGGGTCCGGTGGGCCAGCCGCTCGGCCCCGGACTGCGTAGCATGGACGATGGGCGCAACAGCGGCATTGTCAAAGCCGATGATGCCTTCCGCCCGGTTGTTGTCCTGGTTGGTTGCCAGGACCACCACTTCATTGCTGTACGTCTGGTGGGTGCTGGTGGCATTGTTGTAATTGCCGGAAAGCAGGGTTTTCGTGGCCCCGAAAGAAATATTGGACAGCGGGGATTCCTTGTACAAAATGTCGCCGCCATTTTCCACCGACGTATACACCACTTTTATTTTTCCCAGCGCTTCGTTCAGCAGCACGACCGGCCGGGTGCCGTTGTGCGTAGAGCTGGTGTTCACGGTAACGGGATAGAGCGGGTCCCAGGTGCCGGCCGGCCGCCGCACCAGCAGGGCGAGGGTGGGATAGTCATCCCGGTCAAAGCCCGTCTTTACCGCGCAGTACAGGGTGCCGTCGGCAGCAGGGACGATGTTGAGGTGGTCATCGGCCAGCCCCAGCCCCACGTTGTCCTTTACCGATTCGATGGCCGGCAGTTCTTCCGGCGACCAGGTGGCGGGCGAGGCACCATCGCTGTGGGTGCGGAAGTAAAACCGGCGGGTATTCTGGTTCGACCACAGCACGCCGATTTTCCCCGGAAGAGTAGTGATGGTACAGATGTCATCGTCGGCCACGTTGGTGGCCAGCTTGATCTCGGAGCTCCAGCTGGAGTAGGGGGCGGCGCTCCACCGCACGTTCACATCCGAGGTGCCGCAGGAAGCGATCCACAACCTGCCCGTGCCGTCCATGGCCAGGGTGGCCGTTTCCGCGCCGGAACCGAAGGAAAGCGCGACCCGCGAGGTCCGCAGGGACCACAGCTTATAGGTTTTCAGGTTGCTGTCGTACTGCACCGACACCAGGTAGGAGGTCGTACTGGCCCCCCGGAACAGCAGGATGTGCACCACGTCGCCGACCACCCAGCAATCGGCCCGGCCGCTGTTGGAGCTGTAAACGGACAGCATAGGGGTCCAGCTGGTGCCGTCCAGGCGGAAGATCTTTGTGTCGCTGGAGGTGGGCAGCACGCACCACCACCGGCCGTCATGGCGCCATACCTTGGCCTGGGGCTTTTCGCCGGTATGTTTGCCCACGGAAACCCCTGCCAGGGTTGCCGTGGACGCAAAGCCGTAGGTGGTGGGCGGAGGAGCCGACTGGATGATATAGGTCTGCCCGGCGGTAAAGCCGCCGGTTAGGGGTTGGCTGTTCGCATCGGTGATCCCGGTTCCGCTTCCCTTCAGGTCCAGGCGCAGTTCGCCGGTACCGGTAATGCCGGAAACCGTCACATCGTAAACGCTGCCGCTCTGGGGCGCCACCGAGCTTACGCTGCCGGCAACGCTGCCACCAACGGCCGTAACCGCAAAATCGTCTACGTCCACACCGGTAACGCCTTCAGAAAAGGTGGCCCGGAAAACCACCGTTGAGGCACTGGTGGTGGAGGCGGTGGACTGGCGGTTAATGGAGAACACGGAGGGCGGCGGGTCGGTCGTTCCCCCGCCGGAGGCGACCAGGTTCAGGTCAAAGAGAATATCCGAGGAGGTGGTGCTTTTCTGGTGGATCTCCGCGGCAATCACGTTGCTGCCGCTGGTAAAGCGGGCGACGGGGACGGTAAACGTTACCGGGGCGGCGCCATCGTTGGAGGGACTGGCGGAAGCGGCGGTGGTATAGGAGATGGTGCCGGTGGGCATGTTGTTGCGATACACCTCCATGCCGTTGACGTACACCACGACACCATCCTCGCGGTAGGCGTTCACCGTAAAGCCGGTGAAGGTACTGACGTCGGCAATGGAGATGGTTTTGCGGAAATAGGTGGTGATGTATTTGTCGTCCTCGTCGGGGCCGTAGCTGACGGTGGTGGTGAGGCCGCTGAGGCCGTAACCCAGTTTGCCATTGCCGGTTTTCCAGGCGCCGTCATTAAAACCCAGGGCGCGCCAGGCGGTTCCCTGGTTGGTTCCATTGTCCAGGTAATTCCAGGAACTGCCAAAGGGAACCAGGGTAACCTGGGCGGTCAGGGTGGCGGCCATCAACAAAGAGCACAGCAGGAGGAACGTAAATCTTTGCATACACGGAATGGTTTTAATGGATATTGAATTTTACGCGAACGGGCATTCCGCTTATTGGCTCACCATGAGTTTCAGCGTTTTGCTTCCTTTGGAGGTATGCAGGCGCAGCAGGTAAAGACCGCCAGGCCTTCCGGCGTCTTCCAGCCTGAAGGTCTGCCGCAGACCAGCTTCCGCCCAGCCTTTTTTCACTACCTGGCGCCGGGCGCCACTGATGTCCTCCAGCACGACCTGGTAATTGTCGGATTGATCCAGCACGAAGCTCACCGTCACCGGTCCACCGGAGGGGTTGGGCACTGCCGCCAGTTCGGCCTGCAAGCCGCCCGCTCCGGGTATTTCCGACGGCAGTTCCACCAGGGCCGGGGCCGCAGCCCTGGCCGCGGTCGCCTCATCGCTCAATAACAAACCTTTTGCCCTGCCCTCCTCCAGGTCGGTGACCAGCACCACCACCTCGGATGTAAAAGCTTGGTGTGTGCTGGTAGCATGATTATACTGGCCATGGAGCAGGGTCCGGGCGGGCCCAAAGGAGATCGGGTAAAGGGCGGACTCCCGGTACAGGATATCGCCGCCGTCCTCAATGGAGGTATACACCACCCGCAGCTTTCCTGTTTGCTCGTTGACCAGGACAATGCCCCGGGTACCATGATTTTCATTTTCAGTCACGGTGTACAGTTTATCCCAGGTGCCGTCGGGACGGCGAACCAGCAGCGATTCCTTGGGATAATTGTCCGTGTCATAGCTGGTTTTCACGGCACAGTAAAGCGTGCCATCGCTGCCGCTGACAATGTTCATGTGGTCATCGGAAAAACCGGCCCCGACGTTTTTGGCCGATGTCGCGCCCGGCTTTTCGTCTTCCGCCCAGTCGTCCGGATCGTCGCCGTCGCTGTGGGTGCGGAAGCCGAAACGTTCGGAGTCCTGGTTGGACCAGAGCACGCCAATTTTTCCCGGCAGCTTGGCCAGGGTACAGATGTCATCGTCCGTGGCGCCCGAAGCCAGCTTGATGCGGCTGCTCCAGCTGGTGTAGGGCGCATCGCTCCAGCGCACGCTCACATCCCCGTCGCCGTCGGCGGCGATCCACATCCGGCCCCTGTCGTCCACCACCAGCGTAGCGACTTCGGCATCCGAGCCCAGGGAAAGGGAAACCCGGGACGGACGCCGGCTCCACAGCTTGTAGGTGTGTTGGGCCGCATCATATTCCACCGATACCAGCTGTGAGCTGGAAGACTCCCGGAATAACAGGATATGGGTCACGTCTTCCACCACCCAGCAATCCGCCTTGGCATCTTCGGCGCTGGAGAGGGTCAGCACGTCGGTCCAGGAGGTGCCGTCCAGGCGGAAGATCTTGGTGCCGTCGGAAGTTGCCAGCACGCTCCACCAGTGGCCGTCATGGGTCCACAGCTTTCCCTGGGGTTTGTGCTCGGTAGTGGCGGTAACGGATTGGGTATGGAGCGGCGTTACCGATTCAAATCCGTAAGGTATGGGCGGGTGGATGTTATAGGATTGCCCGGCGGTATAGCCACCGGCCAGGGAATTGCCCGCCCCATCCGTAATGCCGGTACTGCTGCTGATATCCAGGCGCAGCTGCACGTTTTTGGTGATGGAGCGCACCTCCACATCGTACCGGGAGCCGCTGGAATTGGCAGGAACCACCGACTCCGCGGCCAGCTCTCCGCTGGCGGTGCCTTCGAGTGCGGTGAGCAGGAAGTCAGTGGCATCCACCCCGGTAACAGCTTCGGAAAAGCTGACCCGGAAGATGACCGACGATTTTTCGGTATCCTTTTCATCCGGGGAATGGCGGTTGATGCTCACCACTTCCGGCGCGGTATAATCGATCGTATAGGCCTGGCCGGTAGCAAAGCCACTGGTTAAAGGGTTTCCCAAAACATCCATAATGCCCGTGCTGCTGCTTCGGACATCCAGGCGCAGTATGCCGGCACCACTTACCCTGGTGACCATTACGTCCCAGGTGGTACCGTCTGTACCTGCCGGCACCACGCCGTCCGAAGCGACCGCAGCGGTGGTGGTGCCACTGAGGGTGACCAGCGAAAAGTCGCTGCCCTTTAAACCGGTTACCGGTTCAGAGAACGCAACCCGGTAGGTCAGGGAGGGGGCATTGGTGGTGGAGCGGGAGGGCAATTGGCGGGTGATGCTGACCACGGTGGGTGCCTGAACGTCGAGGGTATAGCTTTCTCCGCCGGCAAAGCCACCACTGAGCTTGGAGCCGGCCCCGTCCACGATGCCCGTACCGCTGCTTTTAACACCCAGGCGCAGCTCCCCGCTGCCGCTCAGCGCGCTTACCCGCACGTCCCAGGTCGTGCCTTCCGGCCCCACGGGCTGTACGGCGTCCGGGGAGAGCACGCCTTTAACCGTGCCGCTGAGGGTTGTCAGGGAAAAGTCGGCCGCATCCACGCCGGCCACCGGCTCGGTAAAGGAAACCCGGTAGACCAGGGCGGCGGCATTGGTAAGGGGGGCGGCCGGTGCCTGGCGCCCAATGCCGAGCACCTGCGGGGGCGTTTTGTCGATGTGGAAGGTCTGCCCGGCGCTATAACCGTCACAGGCGTTTTTGGCCGCATCGCCAATGCCGGTAGCCGAGGCTTTCAGGTCGAGGCGCAGCAAGCCCGAGCCGCTGATGGAAGACACCTTTACGTTATAGGTGGTGCCATCGGTGCCCACCGGGTCCACGTCGCCGGATTCGATTTCGCCCTTTACCGTTCCGGAGGCGGCCACCACGCTGAAGTCGGTCCTGCCCACTCCGGTTACTTTTTCGGAAAAGGCCACCTGGAAGGTAACCGTGGAGGCCTTGGTCAGCTCCATAAGGGGCGAAAGCCGGGTGATGCTCTTTACAAAAGGAGGGGTTTGGTCCACGATGTAGGCAGGCCCGGAGGTAAAGCCGGCGACGGAGGTATTGCCGACCATATCGGTTATAGCGGTGCCACCGGATTTCAGGTCCAGGCGAAAAGTGCCTGTTCCGGTAATAGCGCTTACCGCCACATCAGACAAGGTGCCGCTGCCATCCACTTGCGTGACCTGGCTGACGGTCCCGCCCGGCGCACCGCTGGTGGGGGTCAGCACAAAGTCCGTCACGTCCACGCCGCTCACTTTTTCAGAAAAGCGGAACCGGTAGGTGAGGGCGGAGCCCCGGGGCTGGGCGTCCCCGGGCGGCAGCAGGTCCGCGTTGAGCACCCGGGGCGGGAGGACATCCGGGTAGGCCGACAGTTTCATGTCAAAGACCATATCCGATAAACTTTCCGCCTGCTGGTGTACCGCCACGGCAACTACATTGGTGCCGGGTACAAAAACCCCTTTGCTGATGGGAAACTTTTTGGTAAAAGTTCCCGCTGTAGTGGCGGGCGTTAGCGACGTGAGGGTACCGGCGGGCAGGTTTTTGCGGTACACTTCCACGCCATTTATATAGACCACTACGCCATCGCCAAATTGAACATTCCCGGTAAAATCATCAAACTGTTCCGGGTTGGAGAGGGTAAGGGTTGTCCGGAAATAGGTGGTCGTGTAAAGGGGGGCGGTACCGGAACGTAGCAGGGTAGAAAGACCCTCCAGGCCGTAGCCCAGCTTGCCGCTGCCGCTGCTCCAGAAAGCGTCATCGAAGGGGGAAAGGTGCCAGGCAGTGCCCGGGTCCGCAGCACCCGTAAAAAATTTCCAGGAAGATTTGTAGGGCAAAAGGGTTTGCTGTGCGGTCAGGGTGAAGGTCAAAAGGAGGAAGCACAGAAAAGAGAGGATACATCTTTTCATAGCTGGCGGTTTTTGTTAGGAATGAAATTTTAAGGATAAGGCAGGACGTCCGGAAGCTTTCGGGGGAGGATTAGGGCAGGCAGTAGTGGCGGCAGCTTTGCTCAGGGAAGGAGGATCGGGTCCAGCCAAATATAGAACAGCTTCCAGGGAAGGGCGGTTAGAGAAGCGACAGAATATCATTAGAAAAATATTAGAGCGTACTGGGCGAAGCCTTCCGGCTGCTTTTTGGGGCTTACGGAGCACCTGGAAAAAGGACAGCAGGAAACTAGGAAAGGGCGTCCTTCATCAGGACGGCGGCCAGGGTAAAATACAGGATCATTCCGGTCACATCCGCCAGGGTGGCCACCAGGGGGGCGGAGGCGGCAGTGGGACTTGCGCCTGCTTTTTTTAAGAGCATCGGCAGCAACGAACCGCAGAGGGTGCCCCACAGCACGATGCCGGTCAGGGAAAGGAAAAGCGTGAGCCCCAGCTGCCCTCCTCCATAATCCCAGAGGTGAAGCCGCTGCCCCAAGGCGAGGCTCAAACATCCCAGGCCTCCCAGCAGGACGCCTGACAGGAGGCCGGCAGCAGCCTCCCGGCGCAGGAAATACCACCAGTCGCTAAGGGAAAGCTCTTTCAGCGCCAGGACCCGTATTACCAGTGCCGCCGCCTGCGTGCTGCTGTTGCCGCCGCAGCAGAGAACCAGGGGAAGAAACAGTACCCGTACCCCTGCATTGGTAAGTGCAGCCCCAAAACGGTTCATAACCAGGACCGTAAGTAACTCAATCCCGAACAGCAGGACCAGCCAGCCGGCTCTTTTGCGCAGCAGGTCGAAAAAAGACGTGTGCGCATAGGGGGCTTCCAGGGCGGTTATCCCCCCGAACTGCTGCAGTTGCCCCGTACTTTCCTGCGCTGCTACCTTCAGCACATCATCCACGGTGACAACGCCGACCAGATGATAATCGCCATCGGTCACCGGCAGCACTTCTCGGTCGTATTTGCGGAACTTCTGGAGCGCCTCTTCCCGGCTGTCGGTCATTTTCAAACGGACACAGAAGCCGTCCAGTAGCTGCCGGATCGTTGTTTCCGGTTCACTGAGCACGAGTTTCCGTACCGGCACATCGTCCAGCAGCCTGCCCTTCTCATCCACGACATATATTACGTTGACCGCCTCGGAGTCTTTGTGGTGCTCTCTTAAATAGGCACAAGCGCCCCCTACGGTCATGGAGCGGTCAATGGCGGCAAAATCGGTATTGATGAAACGGGCAACACTTCCGGGAGGATACTCCAGCAACGCTTGTATGGCCGCTTGGTTTTTCTCGCTGAGCAGCCCAAGGTAAACCAACAGTTCCCCGGCTTTCAGGGCGGAGAAAAAAGCCATCCGCTCGTCTGAAGGCAATGCATTGAGCAGGTAAGAGGCCCGGGATCTGGCTATTTCCCGGAGGATCTTCTTCTGCAGCATAAGGCCCAGGTAGGGAAACAAGGATACGCCGGCACCGACCGGCAAGGCGACAAAGGCATGGAGCGCCCTGTCGGCGGGCAGCGTCTTCAGCAGGCTGGCACGCTCCTGTGGAGGAAGGGACTTATTTTTCTGAAGGTCGAGTAGGGAGTTGTCAGATTCCGGGGCGACTTTGCTCTTTGATTCCATCAGATGCATATCCTGCTTTTTAGTAATAGTAGAATTCAGCGGCCCTCCTTCTGCAGGCGCTCTATACCCTCCAGGGAAAAACAGTTGGCGCCCCTGCCACTTCCTGCGGGAAATTACCGGCAGGACGGATGAGCGCAGGGTGACAGAAAAGGAGAGGGGGGCCTGCCATGAGAGAAAAGGAATGAAAAACACCTGGACTTTGCCGGTACAGTGAAAATCGTCCCCGGTAAGCAATGGGGCTTTACAGGAACGGAATTATGGGTGTACGGATCTTTTGCAATTTCCCGGGCTCGGAAGGTGCACATTCCCTTTTGGATTCGATGACTCCTGGCGGTTAGAACGGCCAGGCATTTTCCGGAAGGGTATAAGGCTCAGTCCCGGCTGATTGACATTACGGGAAGGACCGGTGTACAGGATAAAAGTAGAACAACTTCCAGGCAAAGCGGGTTAGAGAGGGAACAGAATATCATTAGAAAAACATTAGAAAGCCTTAGAGGTGGGGCAGCTCGATGGTAAAGGTCGTGCCCTCCTGAAGGCGGGAGGCAACGGAGATAGCGCCCTGGTGCAGGCGGATGATCCGGTCGGCCAGGGGCAGGCCGATGCCATAGCCTTCGGCATATTGCCAGTTGGCGCCCCGGTAGAAAGGCGTGAAAATATGGGGCAGGTCGCCCTCGGACAGCCCGATACCGGTGTCGGCAAAACTCAGTTTGGTATAATGGCTGCAGAAACTAATCGCTACGGCCGACTCATTGTTGGCGGAATACTTGCAGCCGTTCTGCATCAGGTTGGCAAAGGCCACTTTCAGCAGGTATTCGTTGCCGGCGACGGAAATATTGTGGTCCTCCTCGATTTCCTGCTCAAAGGTGACATGCACCCGGTACTCCGGGTTAGAACGCAGGACCTGCTGGCGGGCATCCAGCAGCAATTCGTCCAGCCGCAGGGTTTTAAAACTGATCTCCGACTGGTCATAGCTGGCTTTGGCCAGGTCCAGCAGGCCCTGGGAAAGTTTGGCCAGCTTGCGGGCATCGCTGAGCACGTTCTGAACTGCGGCCTGGTATTCCCGGGGACGCCGCTGCCGGGCCGAGGTCAATTCCAGTTCCGCGATCATGGCGGCCAGGGGGGTACGTAGTTCGTGGGAGATGTTGGAAACAAAGTTTTTCTGGGCTTCGAAGGAGCGTTCCAGGCGGTCGAGCATCTGGTTAAAGGTAACGGCCAGCTCCGAGATCTCGTCGCGGTGGTTGCCTTCATTGACCCTCAGATCGAGGTTGGTGGCCGTGATGGATTTTACTTTTTTGACCATATTGGTTACCGGGGAAAGCGCATTTTTCGCAAAGAACTGGCCGGCGCCGAAAATGAGCACGATGGAACAAACAAAAACGATCAGCATGGTCTGGCCCAGGTTGTTCAGTTTATTGTAGCCGTACTGGTCGTAGGCGGTGGCGGTGACAATATAGTTCCGGCCCCTGAAGGGAAACTGCATCCCCACGACCTGCCAGCGGTCCTGGTAGAACTGGATTTCCCCTTCCCTTTGGATTTGCAAAATCATTTGCCGGGTTTCTTTCACCAGGTCGATATTGACGGCGTCATGATACAGCAGGTGAAAATCCCTGTCATAAATGGCCACCTCTACCTCATTGATGGTAGCCCGGTTGTTCCGGTAGATGGTTTGGAGGGTGGGCACCGGTACTTCGGCCGTGAAAAACAGGTTGGCCTTGGTGATGGCTTCCTTTGTCAGGCTGGTGTAAAATTCGGTTTCCCGGTCCTTATAGGCAGAATAATAGATCGAAGCGGCAAAGGAAAGCAGGATGGCGCCGGCCAGGGCGGTAAACAGCAGGCTTATTTTGTTTCTGACTTTCATTCTGCTTTCAGGGCGAAGCCCATCCCGGATTTGGTATGAATGAGTTTGGGTTCGAAGTTTTTATCGATCTTTTTGCGCAGGTAGTTGATATAGACGTCGATAAAATTGGTGCCGGTGTCGAAGTGCGTGCCCCAGACGTTTTCGGCAATTTCCTTGCGGGACAATACCCTTTCGGGGTTCTGCACCAGGTACTCCAGCAATTTAAATTCCTTGGGAGTCAGGTCAATGGGGCTTTCGTCGCGTTTGACGCCCTTGGTGTGCAGGTTGATTTCCAGGTTGGCATATTTCAGCAGGAATCCCTGCGTCTTCATTCTCCCGCTGTGGCGCTTTAGCAGCACACGGCTGCGGGCGTACAGCTCGCGGAAATCGAAGGGTTTGACCAGGTAGTCGTCGGCGCCGGCGTCGAATCCCTCGACTTTATCGTCCGTGGAGCCCAGGGCCGTCATCATGATGATGGGGGTCTCGGGTTTGGCCATACGGATCTCCTTGCACAGGTCAAGGCCATTGAGCTTGGGCAGAATGATGTCGGTAATGATCAGGTCGAACTCTTTGCTCAGGGCCAGTTTTCGGCCCATCATCCCATCGTAGGCCAGCATGACGGAATAGCCCTGTTCCTCCATTCCCCTTTTGATCAGGGAGGCCAAACGCTCATCGTCTTCAATCAGTAAAAATTCCATCGTATTGAGGTGGTTTAACTGCTTGTCCGTTTCCGGGTGTTTCCAGGCAGGGTACGATGTCAGGATGCTGGTCTTCACGGGCTTTCGCCCTCCCGGAACAAACGGGCAGTGGGTTATTGGATGTCCAGCTTCTCAAAAAAACTCTGCAATTTTCAGACCAGCTCAGCTTAGTTCAGGTTGAGGCCAAAGGCGAGGCCGGCCCAGGGTTTCTGCTGGTAGATCCAGACCCTTTTGTTGCGGTCCAGTAAATGGTCCCAGCCCAGGGCCAGGCCCACGGTAAAGCGGTTGAGCCCCAGGATGCCTGCCAGGCCTTTGGACCAGACCACGCCATCGTATTCAATAGAGATCCGCTCATTCGTCACCCAGGGATTCATGGCGGTGGCTCCCACACCGGTGAAGCCTCCAAAGGAAAAGCCGTAGTGGTTCGTTTCCCGGCTGTGGCAGCCCAGCGGGTCGGTGGTGAAATCCAGGGAGTACACGTCCGTTCGGTACCCCAGGTAAACCGCTCCATTCAGGCTGGTGGTAAACTGGTTGGGAAAGCCCTGAACCGGTGGCCGGTATTTGAACAGGATGGAAAGAAAATCCACGTCAAAACTCTTTTGGTGGAAGTGAATCCCATTCGGGTACGATTGAGGAAGAGCTTCCCCCTGAGGCGGCAGCAGGGTAAACATCCCGGTGTCCACCCCGTAGTAATTTCCCGTCTTTTTCAGGGAGTATACCCGGATGTCCTCTTCTTCCGTATCCACATACACCTTCCGGGAAGGCTGGCCGGGCACTTTCTGGGTATAGTAACCATCCGTGAACTGGTATTTGGGCGTGTTCAGCAGGGTGGTGCAGGAGGCAAGCCCCAAAAGGAAAATCAAAGACAGGCAGAGGCGTACTTTGTTCATGTTCCCGGTTTTAGTGGGCCGATTTCCTGTCTGGTGCAGGCACAGGGCGCAGGAAAAGTACCCGAAATATTTCACCTTGCAAAAAGGCGGACGGGTGCGGAGGGCGGCTACATTTGTGCGCGAAGCACGACCACTATGGCAACGAATATACAACCCATCCTCCAGGACATCAACTGGATCGACGTGACCGACCCCACCCCCGGGGAAATGCAACAGCTCAGCCAGCAATACGGCCTCAACGAACACATCGTCCGGGACTGCATGCAACCCGAGCACCTGCCCAAGTACGAGTTTGTAGAGGACGTGCACTTCCTGATCCTGCGCTATTACGCCCGCCCTTCCGATAAGCGGGTAACCACCATCCAGGACCAGACCAACAAGATCGCCATCTTCTTTACGTCCCATTTTTTTATTACCATTCATAAGTCGGAACTCACCTTTCTGGAACTCCTCAAACGCCAGGCGGCCCGTGGAAAATGGGATACCACGGCTGACGTGCTGCTGCAGGTTTGCTGGCAAACGCTGGAAACCTTTGAGGAACCGGGTAAACCTACAGGCAGCCACAGGTATGGGCAAATTGACCCCTTTGCTTGTCGATTCGTTCTGTAGGAGGCTATAGCTTTTCCTTAGACGCTTCAGCTTTTTTTCTTTCCCTTTTTTCTATCGCTTTCATGACGGAAAAATCATTGCGACCAAGCTCCTCATCACTCAGTATAGAGATAAACTCATGCAGGTCCAGTTGATAAAACTGGCAGATCCGTAATGCCATGAGAAAACTCAGTTCCCGCTGGCCGCGTTCGATCTTAAGATACGTTGAGTGTGATGTTTGCAAAGCCTCGGCCAGTGCTCTGTGATCGGGTTGGTAAAGATGCCGCAGATGGGCGAGCAGCTCTCCGAGCGTAAGCTTTTTCTCTGATAAGGAGGGATCCATAAGCCGAACAAATTATTGATATCCCAAAGATCGGTAAACCGCCAGGCAAATTTCCTTCTAAATTTTTTTAAATGGACCCGCTTGCAAAGGCTTCCAGTTGTGAGGCAGCAGTTCCTTTATTCGATTGATGGGATGCATCGGCAGGCGGGTAAGTACATCTTTGAGCCACTCGTAAGGGTTGAGGTCATGCATTTTGCAGCAGCCTACCAGGCTGTAGATCATAGCGGTGCGATGCGCCGCAGTATGAGACCCGGCGAATAAAAAGTTCCGTCTCCCCAGAGCCACCGGGCGGATAGCATTCTCTATTTGGTTGTTATCAATCAAAAGCATTCCATCCCCGGTATACCGGCACAACTTTTCCCATCGTTTAGAGCAATAGGTAATCGCTTTACCTAATGGACTTTGGGGCAAAACCTTTCCGGCCTGCATGGCGGACTTCTTTTCCCCGATCCAGCCTCCCAGGCTTTTAAGTATCGGAACCGATTCTTCCTGTCGGATCTCCTTAATCTTATCAAAGCAGTATTGCGCCTCCCGGCACCTTCGCTCAATGGCGTAAAGCTGTTGTATCCGCTGCAGGGCGTATTCCGCTTCCGGCCTGCTGGTTTCCAGGGCTTCTACAAAGTACCTCCGGGCGTGCGCCATACAGTTCAAATGAATAATGTGCTCACTGTTATCATAGTCATTATAAACTTCATGCCTGTCGGTGTGCAAATAGCCCCTGAACCCGGCCAGCATTGCCTTCGGCGCCTCTTTATTGCGTGAGCGCTGGTAGTCGAAGTACACCAGCCTTTTGATGCTGTTGTTGTATACCCAGAAGTAGCCCCGGTGTATCTTTTTGCCGGCTTTGCTGTTGTCCAGCACCTTGATCTCCGTTTCATCGGCATGCAGGTAGCCGCTTTGCTGTAGTTCTTTGCGCAGGGCATCATAGAGCACTTCCAGGAGGTTGGCGGTCAGCCCGATCCAGGCGATCAGGGTGGAATAGGCGATGCTGATGCCGTTTTGCTCAAAGCGCTGCATCTGCCGGTAAGCCGGCAGGTGGTAAATAAATTTGTCGATGAGGATCTGGGACAGAAGGCCGGGGCCGGCAATGCATTTAAAGACACCCTCGACCGGCAGGGGCGCCGTTATGATCTTTGTGCCTTCCTGCAGGCTGCGGCGGGGCACTAGGTAGCGGGGCCGGATGGTCCTTTTTACGACGAGTTCTCCGGGAATGTATTCGAGTTGCTCGGTGACCTCTTCGCCGATCCGGATGCTGCCTTCCGGAATGAAGTCCGGTTCCACTACGATATCTATCCTTCTCAGGCGGGAAGACAAGGGGCTGCGCCCGGGATGGGAAACCGGATTTTTCGCTGTTTTAAGGGTAGAACTTACCTGCTTTGCCTGTACTTCACCGGCCTGCCGATCCTGGCGTGCCTCCTGCTTTGATTCAGTGGGCTGCTGACCCGCGGCAGTGGAGGATACAAAACGTTCCCGGCGGCTGCCAAAGAGCATTTTCTTCAACTGGGCATTTTCATGCCGCAGCAGGGCAATGGTTTGCAACGCCTCGTCCAACAAGGGTTTTGTTTCTTCGTAAAGAGCTTTGTAATCTATGGCGGGCGGGGTGGGCATGCAGGAATATAAATATCGGCAAAGCTCATCTATAATGCAAATGATTTTCAATCCTTTTGCGCAACCGGGGCATAGCGTTTTCGGTAATGGACCTGCCCTAAAGAAATGCCCTGCAGGATCAGTAAAAGCTGCTGGCAGCTGATCAAAGGGGAGCCGCCGTCCCCTTGCTGAGGAGCCGGCATCTCAAAGGTGCCCTTCTCCAGGCGCTTGCTGTATAAGGCAAAGCCGTCCCTTTCCCAGCGAAGCAGCTTGATATGGTTGCGGTGGCGGCTCAGGAAAATAAAGATATCACCGCTGAGGGGATCACCCTGCATCTGCTCCCGGACAAGGGCTGCCAGGGAATAAAAACTTTTTCTCATATCGGCCGGTGGCCGGTACAGGAAATAACGGTAAGCGTCGCTAAGGGCCAACATGGTGGTCAGGATATTAGGGTTCGCAAGTAAGTGGCGGCTACCGGCTGGTAGAACTTAATATTGGTGCCGCCAGCCAGGACCAGTTCGGCATACAGGGAAGGGGTATCGGGTACCTCAGCGGGAGCTGCAGGAAGTTGAAGGGGCACGAAATCACTGTTGGACTGTTGACCGCCCTTGGGGCGGTATCTCTTGAGCCAGGTATGGAACAGGGAATCGGAGAATCCGTGCTGGCGGCAAAAAGAAGCAATGGAAAGGTCGCTTTTTTCCCATTCCTGGATGAGACCGAGCTTCTCCGCATCGGTTCGCCTGTTGATCGACTTTTTGGGGGTTGTATTCATGATCCGGGGGTAAGGACTAAAGCTACCACCGGTTATTGGGATAAAAAATATGTGGCTGCCTGTAGGCTTACGGAACCGGCAGGCCGGCTGTCCGATCAGCTGGATTTTTATGAATCCCAGATCATGGTGCGCAAAACCACCGGAGACCAGATGGAAGCGCTTTATACGATCAAGCGGGAAGCCTCACTGGCCCACAAGGTCCTGATGCTCATGCAGGAACCCATCAACCATATCCGTCCTGACCCTGGAGATGAAGCTTCCCTGCAGGATGTACGCGACCAGCACCTGAAGATGCAAATCCTGTACAGCCAGGTGCTGGACAATGTCAACAACCTGATGAACCTGTTTTTGTCGTTTTCTTCTCAAAAGACCAACGATATCATGAAGGTGCTGACCCTTTTCTCTGCGTTCTTCATGCCCCTGACCTTTATTGCCGGCATTTACGGAATGAATTTCACGTATATGCCCGAACTGGGTAAAAAATGGGGGTACCCGGCAGTGCTCCTGCTGATGGTGGCGGTAGCGGCGGGCATTTACGCTTGGTTCCGGCGCAAAAAATGGCTGTAAAGCGGTGAAACCGGCAGGCCTCTAGGGAAACGTGCGCAGCAAAATGTACCGGAAAAGGATTTCCAGGGCCAGCAGCACCAGCGCCGCCAGCAGGAACGGGGCAAACTTTTCCGCCACCCGCTCTTTGGTGATCACCTCTACCCGGGACTTTTCCAGCCGGTCGATGTAGCGGTAGATGTCGCGGAGGCCTTCCTTGTCCCGGGCCCGGAAATATTCGCCCCCGGTGCCGATGGCAATGCGTTTCATCAATTCCTCGTCCAGCCCGCCTCCGCTTCCCTGCAGCCCCCTTTCCCCGACGGTGGCCGAAGGAATGGCATTCATGCCGATAGTGTATACTTTTACGCCCTTTGCCCGGGCGATTTCCAGGGCGGTGAGCGGGTCGATCAGGCGGTTTTCCGGCGGCTGCTCCTTGCCGTCGGTGAGCAGGATCACCACCTTGCTTTTCGAGCGGCCGGCGGAGAGCCGTTCCACGGCTGTGGCCAGCCCTTCGCCGATCAGGGTGCCGTCCTGGAGCATGCCGCTGCGCAGGCCCTGGATCTGTTCCAGCAGCACCTGGTGGTCGGAAGAGAGGGGGACCAGGGAGTAGCTTTCCCCTGAAAAGATCACCAGCCCGATGGGGTCTACGGGCCGCGAGCGTACAAAATCGGCGGCCACCTGCTTGGCTACCTCCAGCCGGTTAGGGTAAAAATCCGAAGAGAGCATGCTGCCGCTCACGTCCATGGCCAACACGATATCCATGCCTTCGCCCCGGATTTGTTTTTGCGCATTGCGCACCTGCGGGCGGGCCAGGGCCAGGAGGAGACAGCCCAGGGAAAGCAACCGCAACACCAGCGGCAGAGGCGCCAACAGGTTGCGGAACGTTTTGACCGTAAACGCCCGGGCCGTGGTCACCATGAAGCCGGCTTTCAGGGAGGCGGCCATGCGCACCTGCAGCCAGGCAAAAACGGGCAGCATGCCCAGGAAAGGCAACACCCATTTGCGGGCGAATTCAATGTCTTTAAACCAATCGTACAACATCATCGGCGTTTTGGCTTTGTGGGGTGACAGGCAGTTGGGAAGGCCCCTCCCGCTCCCCATGTTCTTTCAATTTAACCTTGCCGGCTACAGCAAGGTGCTTAAATTGCCTGGATGAGGGGATTTTGCATTGGCTATATCGTTACTTCCCTGCTGATCCATTTGTGGGTAGGCAGCGTGTATACCTTAGTGCCGGCCCTGCCCTCTTTTTTTATGGTGCTGTATCTAATAAGGGGAAAAAAGAAAACCTCCTGATTACCCTTTAGGCATCCGACTTACAGCAGCCTGCCGCTCAGAAAAAAGGCGGCTATGGAAAAATAGATGATCACACCGGTTACATCCACCAGGGTCGCTACAAAGGGAGCGGAAGAGGTGGCCGGGTCCAGCTTCAGGCCCTTCAGCAAAAAGGGGATCATAGAGCCCGACAGGGTGCCCCACAGTACGATAAACAGCAAGGAAACCGCTACCGACAAGGCAACGAAAAACCAATGCACCCCGTAATCATAAAATCCGGTCTCCTGCCAGACCAGGATGCGCAAAAAGCCGATCAGCCCCAGCACACTGCCCAGCAGCACACCCGAAGCCACTTCCCGGCGCATGACATACCACCAGTCCCTAAGAGCAAGCTCTTTTAGTGCCATGGCCCGGATGATAAGGGTGGCGGCCTGCGAACCGCTGTTGCCACCGCTGGAAATGATCAGCGGGATGAATAAGGCCAGCACCACCGCTTTTTCGATCTCCGCTTCAAAATAACCCATAGCCGAAGCGGTCAGCATTTCGCTGATAAAGAGGATGATCAGCCAGCCCGCCCGTTTCTTTACCATGTCCAGCAGGCCCGTCTGGGTGTAGGGCAGGTCCAGCGCCTCCAGACCGCCAAACTTCTGGATGTCCTCGGTGTCGCGCTGTTCCATCACGTCCAGGATATCATCAAAGGTGACGATGCCCACCAGGACGCCGTTTTCGGAAACCACGGGCAGGGCCGCACGATCGTATTTCTCAAAGACGATCACCGCGTCCTCTTTGTTCTGGGTGCTGTTCAGGCTGACATACTGGTAATCCAGCAGGGACTCGATCTTTTTGTCCTCTTCCGCCATGAGGATGCTGCCAATGCGGATATCGTCAATGAGACGGAAATCATCATCCACCACATAGATGAAGTTCAGGGTTTCGGCTTTTTTGCCCACCCGCTTGATATGCCGCAGGGTCTGTTCGATGGTCCAGTGCCTTTTGACCTGGATGTAATAAGGGGTCATCATGCGGCCCACGCTGTTTTCCTCGTAGCCGATCAGGGAAAGGGCGATCTTGCGTTCCCGTTCACTCAGCAGGTTGACGGCTTCCTTGATGAGGGTGTCGGGAAAATTGGCAAACACCTGGGTACGGTCATCCGGAGGCATGTTTTGCAGGACTTCTGCGATCTGCTCGCTTCCCAGGCTCCGTAAAATATTTTCCTGCGTGGGCTGGTCCAGGTAGGCAAATACTTCTCCCTTCAGGTTGCCGGGCAGCAGCAGGAAAGCAATGGCCTGCTGCTCCAGCTCCATCTGCTCCAGGTTTTCGGCAATATCATTGGGATGTTTGTCGACCAGGTCCCTGGGTTGTACGCTCATAAATCATCATTATTACTTTAGAAAAAAGGTTACCGTACGTAAAGGGGGCGCAAAATTACCGGTTGCCGTTCATAAAAATGCCCTGGCGGCCGGCACTTCGGGATTTTCCGGCCGCCGGTTGGCTCCTGTTCGCGGTGAAATCGGATGTCCTTTCAAGCGTATGGTTCCTAAGGCGTTCCCAGCAGGGGGCGGATCTGCGGGCCTTACTTTTTCAGCACGAGTTTCAGGGTTTGGGAGCCGGAGGCGGTTTGCAGCCGGACAAAATAAACCCCGCTGGAAAGCCCCGTGCCCTCCAGCACAAAGACCTGCTGGCTGCCGGCGGTAGCCTTGCCCTGTTTCAGCAGGGAAACCACCCTGCCGCGGCTGTCCAACAACGTCAGGAAATAGTCGCCCCCCTTCGGAAGGGTGTAGGTGACCGTGGCCGGGCCGGAGAAGGGATTGGGGAAGGCGAGTAATTCCGCCCGGATGGTGGCAGAAGCCGCCGCTACGGTTGCCTGCTCTGCCGGGGAAGAGATCGCCGTCATCCGGGCCGGGCCCGCCGGATTGTCCGTTGCCAGGACGGAAACGGCCAGCAGGGGATCCTCGCTGGAGGCCAGGATCACAACATCGGAGGTGCAGGCCTGGTGAGTAGAGGTGGCGTAATTAAACAAATAGTTGTTGAATAAGTAATTTCTGCTCATCAGGGTGATGGGGGGGCCAAAGGCGATCGGGGAAAGAGCGGATTCGCGATACAGGATGTCGCCGCCATTTTCCAGCGAACTGTACACCACCCGGATTTTTCCCAGGGCCTCGTTAAGCAGCACGATCGGGCGGGTCCCTTCGTTGGCCGTTACCGGGTAGAGGTTATCCCAGACGCCCGTGGGCCGGCGCACCAGCAGCGACACCTTGGGGTAGCCGGGGCTGTCGTACCCGGTCTTCACGGCACAATACAGGGTACCGTCGCTGGTGGCCATGAGGTTCATGTGGTCATCGGCCATTCCATATTTTTTCCGCAGCGCCGATTGGGCGGCCGGCACCTCGTCCGCGGACCACAGGTAGGGGTCACTGCCATTGGTATGGGTCTTAAAGCCAAAGCGCTGGGTAAGCTGGTTAGACCAGAAAACCCCGATTTTGCCCGGCAGGGCCGTAACTGCGCAAATGTCATCGGTCATGATCCCGGTAGCGATGGTGACCGGGTCGCTCCAGTTGGAGTAGGGTGCCTGGCTCCGGCGTACCTTGATCTCGCCGGCATCATCCGAGGCGATCCACATCGTGCCGGCGCCGTCGATGGCCAGGGTGGCCGTTTCGGTATCGGGTTCAAAGACGAGGGTGATCACCTGTTTTCGCCCGCTCCACAGTTTATAGGTTCCGGCCACCGGGTCGTATTCCACGGATACCAGGTACGAGTTGCCCCCTCCCCCGCGAAACAGCAGGATATGCACCACGCCTCCCACCACCTGGCAGTCCGCCTTGGAGTTTTTGGAACTGGCAATTTTCAGCACTTCGTTCCAGGAGGCGCCGTCCAGGCGGAGCAGTTTCGTACCCTCGGCAGTGGCCAGCACCGACCACCATTTTCCCGCATAGGTCCACAGTTTGGCCTGGGGCTTCTGGCCCGTATGGCTGGAAATGGGCAGGGCGCTGATATCGGAAAAGGAAGCAAATCCCTGTACGGGCGCCGGGTAGATGGTACAGGTCTCACCGGCGGCAAAACCACCGCTAAGCGCATTGCCGGCAAGGTCGGTAATGTCCGTCCCACTGGGATTGAGGTCCAGCCGCAGGGTGCCGCTGCCGGCAATTGCCCTTACCGTCACCTCATAGGTGGTGCCGTCGGTGCCGATCGGGGTGACGGCATCGGTGCCTTCCGCTCCTGCGGTTTCCAGGGCCAGCAGTGCCAATGTGCCCCGGACATTGCCGGTCAGGGGAGTGGCCGAAAAGTCCAGACCATCCACACCCAGTACGGGTTCCGAAAAGATCACCCTCCAGTTTACCGAGGTGGCACTGAGGGTGTCGGCAGCGGACAATGTGCGGCTGATGCCTACCACCGTGGGCGGTATATCGTCCAGGGCTTCGGTCCCCATTGCAGGCGCCGGGTCGCCTGGAGAGAGGGTGATAAGACTTTCGCCGGAGTATGCTCCGAAGCCGGAAGGAAGCGGCAGCTGGGCAGAGGAACAGAAAGCGGATAATAAGGTGATGCATAGGAAAAGGAGGGTAGCATTTTTCATAGTTGATGAAATTTTGAATATTGGATAGCAAAGCCGCGCACGACGCAGGCGGCGTTTATGGATGTATGAATAGGCTGTAGGCACTGTGAAAAGTGCCGGGCTGGAGCCGGGTCTTTCACATAAACAGTTGCCGGGCAGAGAACAAGGAAGCCAATGATGAGCTTAATAAAAAAATATACGGGTCTGCAGATGGCCTTGTTGCATGCGGCGCCATCTAGCACGTTACCTTCCTGATCAAGGCGCAGGACCGCAGGTCGAAACCGCCGCCGGGAGTAGCCCCCCGGATGACTGTTTTGAATTTTGTTCCGATCCTTTGCGGGTAGCCCTGGTCGATTGCCTTTGAAAAAGGGGTACGGGACAAATATAGAACAGCTTGTAAGCAAGGAGGGTTAGAGTTAGAACAGAATATTATTAGAAAACTATTAGATCAGAAAGCTTCGCAGCGCGTGATGGGCGCGGATAAAGGCCGTTGCGCGAAAGCTGCCTATAGACAGGGAACGTACGCTTCCGTCTGCAGTAAAAGGCTATGGGCGTGTCCTGCCGCTAGCCCTGTCCCATAGGACCGGCACAAGGCCAGTGGGGCCCGAACTTACTGTAAAGGAGCACTTCTTCTTCAAGCCCGGCAGGAACAGAGTCGGGAATTAGAGCGGGTTCGTTTTCCTCAGAATTCCTCTTTAGGTTTACAAAAAAACACCGGATGAAGCTGCTCGTCATTGAAAATGACAAAGAGCTGGCCGGAAGCATGGTGTCGTATCTGGAGAAGGAAAGCTATACCTGCGTGGTGGCATTCACCTGCGGGGAAGCCCGGCAAAAGGTGGCAGGAACAGATTATGAATGCATTGTGCTGGCCAGGGACCTGCCCGACGGCAGCGGTCTTTGGTTGCTGCAGGAACTCAGCAGGGACCTAAAAGGCGATGGGGTCATTGTAATTTCCGCCAATAACTCGATTGAGGATCGTGTCAGCTGTTTGCGCCTGGGAGCTGATGATTGCCTGGCAAAGCCGTTTCAGCTCCCCGAACTGGCTGCGCGGATCGCCGCCATTATCCGCCGTAAAGCGCCCCGGGAAAGCACGATGCTCAGCTTTTGCGAGATCCACATCGATCCGGAGGCAAGACTGGCCCGCGCAGGGAAAGAACTCCTGGAACTGACCCCCAAAGAATACCTTTTGTTGCATTATTTTATCACCAATAAGGGAAAAGTGATTTCCCAAAATACCCTGATCAACCAATTTTGGCCCGGTGAAACAGGCACTAATGATTCCTTGGCGATCATTTATGCGCATATTAAAAACCTGCGCCGGAAGCTCCGGGTCAAAGGCTGCCCGGATTATATCAGGTCTGTATACGGAATGGGATATATACTTACGAATGAATGAATGAATGAATGAATGAATGAATGAAGCGACTGGCTCCCGGTCCGCTGCTTTGTACCGAGTGTCAATATGCGGCTTTTGAAATAACGCAGACTTCGTTATATTTATTATGAATTCTTCATACAAAACTTGGATTTTTCCAATCAGGGCCGGATTTCTATTCTGGCCCTCTTTCCAATGAATCCCTTAAAAGGCGGGAAAAAGGCGGCTTCTGATTGACTGCATGAATCTACGCAGAGAGCTTCATTTCACCCAATATAGTACAGCAGTGGAAATTTCGCTTAGCGAACCACAACCGGTCAAAATCACTGAAGGAAGTGGAAAATGCCACCACCGGGACGGTGTCCGCCTGAAGGGCCAGCAGCGTCTGACGCCCATCCATGCGCGGCATGTTGATGTCCAGGACTATAAGACAGGGAGCATGGCCTTGTTCCTGCAACTCCCCGAGCAGTTCCAGAGCCCTCCGACCATCAGTAGCTTCTATAATAGGGCTGGTAGAACCGCCCCCCCAAGGGCTTCCCGAAGGGCTTCGCGGTCATCGGCATCATCATCGACTAAAAATATAAAATGCATAGGACTTTCAGCTTGCGGATCAAGGCGTCAAAGACTCTTTCCGCCGGAGCGCAGAAAACGCTTCAGGGAAAGGTTTCAATCTTTTTAGGGCAATCAAAGCACAATTTATAAAAACTATCCGCAAGACCCGGTTCCATTGATTCACAAGGACATGCCTTACGTACCGGCCTCTAATTGGGCAGCGCAACAGCATCTTTATAGTGTACCTGCAGCTATTCCTAAAGCTAACTTAAAGGAGGAGAGGGGAGGTCCAGGGAAAACCCATTCGCTTTTGCAATTTCTGCTATGTATCTTCACCTTGGTAAACTTCTATTTTCCAAGCAGTTAGTTTTTGGTTGTAACCCCTGTTTCCACAGGGGTTTGTTTTTGGCACCGTTCGCCGTTTCGTCAGAATGATACCCCAAAGGAACCGGCTTTCCGGAGGCAGCACCCTAAGGAAATGCTCAATCCCAATAAGGTGCCCTGGAAATAAGAAAGCTTATAAGCCGTCACATGCCCCTGTTACGATCCGGGGGGTACCGCGGTCAGTTCAAGCCATTCCAGGGACAATAATCCAATAGCCGGCTGGCCACCTGGAGCAGGGCCGAATACTGGGCGGGCTTGGTAAAAAAGGGAACGTTTTTGCCGGCAAACCATAACCGGTCGGCATCGTTGGAGGAAGTGGAAAAGATCACTACCGGGATTGAGCTGAGCGCCCTGTCGGCCTGGATGGAAACAAGGGCCTGCCGGCCATCCATCCGGGGCATATTGATGTCCAACACAATTAGGCAAGGAAGGTGATTCTTCACTTTCAGGTCCTGGAGGAGCTCCAGGGCGTGGCTGCCATCCTGCGCCTCCAGGAAGGAATGGGGCGAGCCGGCCTCCTGCAAGGCTTCTTTGAGGGCGTCCCGGTCATCGGCATCATCATCGACTAAAAGTATATAGCGCATATGGTTACCAGCTTATGGTCCTGTTGTTCCCGCCTTTTCAGGATTATATCATTCACCTTACCGGGTAATGCGGAAAAGAAAAAGCCGCTCCGGTGAAAGGTAACAGTTATTTTGGATGCAATCGCAGGTAAAAGTACGCATTGCCAGCCTGGCTCCCAGAGACTGGAAGCAGCGCTTTCGGATGGATAGGGAACGCAAATATAGAATAGAATATTTATTTTATATTATTCCGAAGCGGCAAATGGCCGCATGTGGAGCCGAAACAGCCAGTTTAATCGTTTAGACAAAGAGTAGGCAGGATGGACCGGAAAATAAAAAGCCCGAAGCCCGGCCCCAGAAGTATTTTAAAAAAGCGGCCGGGTCCGGAGCTTTAGGCCGGCAGCAGCACCTGAAAGGTTGCTCCTTTTCCTGGCTGGCCCAGCGCCCGGATAGCGCCCTTGTGGTTCGCCACCACCTTTTGCACAATGGCCAGTCCCACACCGGTCCCGGGATACTCTGATCGTCCGTGCAGCCGCTGGAAAATGTGGAATATCTTTTCGGCATTCTTCGGCTCAAAGCCAATGCCATTGTCGGCGACCTCTATCAGGCAATAAGGCCCGCCACCGCTGAGGGATAGCTCCCGGAGCAGAGGGTCGCCTTCGTGCACCTCCCGGTACCGGACAAAGATTTCCGGGGTGATATCTTTCCTGCGGTATTTAAGGGCATTGCCGACCAGGTTTTGAAACAGTTGGCGCAGTTGTGGGGGATCTCCGTGGATTTCGGGCAATTCGTCTATATGCAGCTGGGCACCACTCTGGCTAATGGAAGCTTCCAAGTCGTGCAGTACGTCGCCCACCACCTCCCGGAGTTTTACTGTTTGTTGCCTGTTGGGGGCGGCACTTACTTTTGAGTACGCCAACAGGTCATCAATGAGCCCTTTCATGCGAGCCGCCGCATGTTCCTGGCGGTCGAGCAGGCGGGCGTTTTCGGGAGAAAGCGAACCGGCCAGGCCGCTTTTCAGGCGTTCGGAAAAGTATTGGATTTTCCGCAGGGGTTCCTGCAGGTCATGAGAAGCCGCATAGGCAAACTCCTCCAGGCTGGCGTTGGAACGCTGGAGTTCCTCTACCGATTGATGCAACTGCAGTTGCAGTTGTTTGACGGCCGTAAAATCCGAGAAAGTGACCAGGATCTCGTCACCCAGGGAGGTACACATCATATCGATCCAGGCGTCTATGCCACCTCCCGTATAATGAAATTCAAAGCGGTTCATCCTGCCGGTTTCCAAGGTATCGCGAAACCGCTCAAAGAGCCCATTGGTCTTATAGTCCGGGAACCATTTGCTGCCCGTTTCTCCCGCCAGTGTTGCCGGTTTCTCGCCCAGGTAGGCGGCTACCGCACCGTTTACCAGTACAAAACGGAAGTCGGTGATCGCCCCTTGTTCATTTCTCAGGGGAGTGGCTGTAAAGATGCCTGTCTGCGACCGGTTGATAATGGTTTGCAGTTTGGTGGCGGAATCCTCCACGGCACGCTGGGCTTCCATGAGGGAGGTAATGTCCTGCAGGATGTTGAGTACGCCGTTCCGTACCCGGGTGCGCAGGGCCTTAAAATACCGCCGGACGAACGGGTTGAACACCGTAAAGGTGGCCCTTTCCCCCGTCAGGTAGACGTCGGTCATCTGGCGAAGGATGATTGCTTTGGTTTCACTGCTCAGGCCGGGCACCTCGGAAAGGCGGCGTCCCACCACTTCCTTTGGCGTAAGGTTGAAGATTTTACTGCCCTCTTCATTGCAGTAGGCATATTCAAAATCCACCGGTGTGGGGCTTTGGCCCTCAAAAACGGGCCGTGCCCACAGTAGGCCCTGGGGCTGGGCGTCAAAGAATTCGCAATAGAGGGCCGTGTCGTCCATTTTTTCATCCATAGTTGATCTGGAAAACCACAAGTTAAAAACTTTCGTTTGTGAAACAGGACAAAACCATCCCTTGATCAGCTTCCTTTCCCAACCTATGGCAATTATTGTAGCCGCATCAAAAGGATATGAACGGTCTTAATAGGCCATTTCGCTCCATTTCTGCGATAGGTCCCCGTTCTGATGTTCAACTTCGCACCCTTCGCCGATGGCCGTGTCTGCTTGATTATTACTCTGCCTTCACTAGATACTTTTCATCAATACTTGATCCAGGAGGCCGGGGCGGACATTCTGTGCTTTGGCCATACCCATAAGCCCTATCACCCTGTCCTGCCTGCTGAGCCGCAGTAAGGCGTACGTTTCCGCCATGCCGTCAATTTCGGTTCGGTAAGCAAGCCTAAGGACGGCAACCCCAAGGGCTGTTATGTGCTGCAGACCATTAACGACAACAGTTTCCGCAGACCGGGGAAGCAGTGCAGGTGGAGCTTGTGCGCTTTGTCTAGGATGTGGAGCAGGCGGCCAAGGCAGTGGAGGAAAGCCCTTTGCAGGATGAATTTGCTGATATATTGCGCAAAGCCTATTAACAGCCATTCCCGCTGGGAGAATAGAGCATTCAGGAAGGGCAACTTTCCGCCGGGAAGGCTGCCCTTCTTAGCTTATTCCATCCGTCTTGTATAAAAAAGGGAAAAAGAAAGCGCAAGGTCTATCAATTACCAGACATCACCCAGCTGGCTCAAAGCAATAGGAGCAGCTCCGTTATGACGGCTGGAGAGGTATTAAAATAAAATTAGAGTTTTCAAAAAGCTGCGGCCAGGCCAGTGTGTATACTACCTTGCCCTTGTTTCTACCCATTTTCATAGTTGCTTTTATAAGGTAAAGGTATACTCCGCCTTTGGGAGTATGCCTTTATTATCTTTCCTCAGATATAGGGGTATGGTGTAATCATCTAAAATTTTACCATGTCTAGGCTGTCGGTAGGGAGCTTACAGTATGTGTTGGCGGTTTATCCATCCCTTCTGCATTCTTTCCACCATGTCGACGCCCGCCATATCCTGGCTATTCAGGGTTATGGGGCGGGCACCGGCAGAAGTTGGAGAACCTACCCAATATGCTCAATAGTTCGCTTCTGTCACTTGGCTGTTGGCTTTCGGGAATTACCGGTCCTTTAGCATGGCTCTAACTTTAAGACTAATAACTTATTAAACAAAAGAATTTTCACTTATACATTCCACAAACCCCTGCGCGCTCCGTTATGCCCCTCTATCTTTGTACCCTGTTTTCTCAAAAACCGACTCCTTAGAACAGAGGACGGCTTGATTTTCCGGCTTTTGCCATGCTAAACGATTGCTACCATTTAAAAGCTTAATCCGACCAATAATATTTGCTGAAGTGATGGACTATATGTTTTACATGAGGGACCTGCTGGGCCTTTCACTCGCCGCCCGGCTCCGGCGTTGGAAAAAAGAGTTCCAGAACGAAAAGTATTACTACGCCAATTTTGATACTGTCTATTCCTATATCTTTCCCCTCCCTGGTAATAAAGGATTCCAGGTGGACTTTCGTATCTTTTGCAACCACCCTCTCAAAGCAGCTTACTGCGAAGATGGGCGGACAGCAATTCTAAGGCGCTCCTTTTCCAGCCGCGAAAAAGCAGAAAGCTTCCTGCAGGCTGAATTGCAGCGGGCTGCCCCCTTTTTCCACCAGTCTCACTTTTACATGGCCCGGGTCGGTAGTGGGTTCATAGAGCAATACTGGTAAGCGCCCCTTGAGTAGGTCCAGGAGATAGGCAGCAGCTATTGGTAATCAGGCCCTTAATGCGGCCACGCTTCAAATACTTCCGCGCTCCCTAATCCAAATCCTGTTCATCCAAAAAATCTTCAAGGGTACCTTGCTTAAAAGTTGCCTCCAAAAACTCCTGCAGAGTAGTCGCAGATTCAGCAGGCACTGCAGACTCATTTATTTGTATAATTTTCCGGTAGCTAATAAATTCCGAACCACTGGGACGAATTACCTTAACAACGGCAATGAGATCATCAGCATAGATATCCTGAGCAGCTTCCAGAAATAAATAGTCCGTGTCCTTGCCTTGCCTGCGGATAGGGTAAATTTTCTTTATTTTATTCGCAGCCAATTTCTTCTGCTGCTTATCCCAATAAATGGCATAATCCCCTGTAGCATATGCTTTCATCACCAATACAGTTTACAATTTCCAAATAAATGGGCCGGCCATTCATCCCCGTTTAAGGACTGAGGAGCAGTCCGCTATTTGTAAGGATCCTTTCGAATAGAAGCGGAATGATGTAATAATGTCATTGATTTTACCAGGTCAATGCTTCAGGCGCCTCATTAAACAAACGATCTATTTCAGCAATCAAGCTCCGCTGTCTTTTCATTTCACACCACACGGTACGATGGTGGTCGCTTTTTTGCGCTTCTATTAAAGCATCCAGTTCAACCTGGGACACGCCAGCATCCTTCTTATGTACATATTCGCGCAGCCTCGCCCTGTAGCTCAGGTAGGCGTATTTCCTTGCCTTTACGAGGTAACTCCTTGAGTTCAAACCAAGTACATCAATTGTGTATTCAGCTCTTCTCTTCTCCTTTGCACCAGATTTAAAAGGAGTGAAATTAAAGGTGTTCACTATATCAAGAAACAGAAATTCCATGGGATCTTCCGTGCGGGGATTAATCAGGAGGACGTATCCGGAGGGAATATTAGCTCCTGCCGGCAACTTATCAATAAGAACTTCATTACCCGTACCAGTTTCAACAACTGCAAACTGGTTGTCTTTGGGCCCATTGCAGGGTCCACATGCATAGCAGTAATTGGTCCATTGAAAACATTTTTCCGGGTAAAAATTTTTAGGATAAATATGCTCGACCTCATCGCCTTTGCTGTCTTCACAATAATTGCATCGTTCCGTACCGCCGGACATCTCGGCAAGATTTTTCCGCACTTCCCTGAAAGCAGGATTGTTCCGCTTGTTACGAAGGGAAAAAAGCCTTTTGGCTTCTGCTACCCGTTCCGGAAAGGTCGGCATCGCATCCACTTCTCCCTGGTAGGTATTCAGCAATGTTACTGCAGCTGCGGGTAAAGCAATATCATTTAAATGCAGCATCGTTAATATGTGAGGTTATAGTTTTGAGATCCAGGAACTCTTTCTGCTCCTTTTGCGACAATTCTCCCTTAAAAGACTTTAAAGACAGGGCTGCCAGCCGCTCGGATATCTCCTGGCCGGAAGGTGACTGGGTAACATTTCTCCCGAATAATTCAGTACCGTATGCGTCCAGCAAATCGCCATAGATCAGTCTTTCCCGATCCACTCCCGTTACTTCACCTGAGGGAACGTCCGTACCTGGAACGCGCAATCGCCATATAGTGCCCTTCTCAGCAGCCCTGCAGACCAGGGGGCTATGTGTCGTTACAATGAATTGCATTTTAGGAAAATACCTCAGGAACCACTCACCGATCTTGGTCTGCCAGGTGGGGTGCAGGTGAGCATCGATCTCGTCAATCAGTACCACGCCGGGAAGGTCAATAATGAAAATATCCTTATGAAAATTTTTAAAGACCTGGTTAGAGCCATAGGCGCGAACCATCTGCCGGATCAGTTCAAATATCAGACTCAGAATGGACCGGTAGCCATCACTCATTTGGGTCACATCAATTACCACATTATTTCCGTCGATAAAGGAAACACCCTCACTGCTGATCGAATGCAGCTGTGTGCCATGCGGCAGCAATCCGCCTTCGTTCAGAAATTTTTTCAGCATTTCCAGGATGGCACCTTCTTCTGTTGCAGGGGCAGAATCTGTACTGCCGGCCCTCTCCAGGCTTTTTATATGTAAATTGGTCAGCCAGTCGATCGCTTCGGTAAGTGCCACGTCCTCTCCAAAAATCGAAAGATGCGCTGCAGTCCTCGGATCGGAATAGTAAACTTTCAACCAGTCTTTTTCCCCGCCGGTAAACCTGCGGAACGGACCAAATGCACAGGAAAACCAGCCGCCGGCATTACTCCAGATATTTTCATGCGGGGCACCTTTGTTTCCCTCTAATATATAGCCGCTGGTGGGCATTTGCTTTATCGTCAACTTGGCGTCAAATGGCTTCGTTCTGGGACGGCTTTGTCCGATTTTACTATCAACATCACTTTTAGTCACCAAAAGATGAATTAAGCCCTCCTCTTCAGCGTTCTTTTTCACCCAGTCCCCTAGATTAATTCGTAAGGCCCTGGAATCTGCGGGCCCGATGATACCAAGTGCTATTGCCCGGACAATAGTGGACTTGCCCGAGCCATTGTCCCCTATGATAACATGCCATCCCTCCGGTTTGTCAAAAGCCATTTCAAAATTTGAAATAGACCTGATGTTATTGATTGTTATCTTATTAAGATACATATTTATTATTTTTCACGCCCATACAGTAAACATACGGACAATTGCTCCTTTCCGTACGACCAACTGCTGATCCGGGAGGCCGCCGTGTGAAAGATTGTAATTTCCGAACTAAGAAAGCCTGCCGCACCAATCCGCTTACAAGAGATTTTCATTCAGTAACCGATTCAACAGACGTTGAACGGTTTTCAGGTGCCATTTACCTCCGTTTCCGCGGTAGGTAGGCACTTTTCTTCTGTTCAGCTCTGCTGTGATTGCCCGCCCGGAGGTAATCCCCTCACTTCTAATTTCAACGATGTTGGAATGCAGCTCCATGGCAAATTGCTTTGCAGCTTCGCTGTTCTCTACCGATAACACATATTTTCCATGGCGCCCCAGCTCCACGCCCCGACGCTTGGCCGCCTGCAGGGCTGCTATGGTACGGGCGCTGATCTGGTCGCGCTCATATTCCGCGAACACGCCGTGGATCTGGAGCATCAGCTTATTGGCGTCGGGCATGTCTACAGCTTTGAAGTCGATACCGGACTCAATGATCCCGGAGATAAAATGCAGGTTCCGGGAAAGCCGGTCCAGTTTGGCGATCACCAAGGTCGCCTTCTGCTTTTTGCACTCCTCCAGGGCAGCGGCCAGCTCCGGGCGCTTGTTCTTCTTGCCCGACTCGATCTCGGTGAACTCTTTTGTCACCTCGTATTGATGCTGGAGGGTGAACAGGCGCACAGCCTCCTTCTGGGCTTCCAGGCCCAAACCGCTCTGGCCCTGCCGGTCGGTGGACACACGGTAGTAAGGAATCGCTTTTTTCATGGTTCGGGATCAAAAATAGGCATTTTGAGTACAAGTAAACGGACGTTTACTTGTACTCAAAATGAAATTATTTTTTAATTAGAAGATAGACAGCTTGACAGGCTGGCACCTAAAATGGCCAAACATTGTATCTTTTCGGAAAGTTTGACCTTTCGGTACCTAAGATCAGTTTTCAGGCCCTATAACAATTAATAAGCTGCAAATGATCAATACCTTCTTTTTGGAGCTGAGAAACCCGGACTGGGCTACCTTCCGGTTACAGCAGGACGGATCGTTTCAACGAGTTGCAAGCAATCCGGACTTCCATAAGGCCTTCCACGATAAAGCTCTTTCATTGAATGAGGTAATAGAATTGCAAATACCGGATCAACTTGTGTACGTTGAGGGTCAGGAATATTTAGTAAGGCCAACGGAAAAAAGTAAAGGATTAGAGCTGCCAAGACTTTATTATCATGTAGAGGTGAACAGGTTAGCACTTCCGGACCTCCCATCAAAAGAAATGATGGTTCAAACCATTACGGCAGGGAACGACGACACAATCAACTCCCTTATATTAACCGTAGACGGAAAGTTCGAACTAATTGATTTTAAGTCCATTGACAAACTGTTCTGCGATCCAAATATTGCCCTTATTTTACGTCCATGGTTAAATCTGGGCGGGGTCGGCATAAGTGCTGCAAAAAACAAAATCTTAATGGGAGCTTTATACGCTACGATGATTTTGTTCTGGAGAATGCATGTTCAGACGGGACACACAAACATGTACGTCGATAGTATTGGAAGCATGCCGGAACAAGAAGCCATTGATTCTTATTACACATTTAAGAAAAACATGGAAAACTATCGTGTTGAAAATGCAATCAACAAGGCTTTAAGAGGCCACTGATTTGGAAGCCGCGTAAGGGAACCAACAGCAGGGCAATCCCAAAGGCTATTGCAGGTATTTTGCTTTTGAGTTCTCAAGCTCCAAGCTAATACTAAATGAAAATTATTCTCTTTAAAAACCTCTCCGGGTACCGGTCTCCCTAAAGCCCATGACACAACTGCCTTATTTGAACAAAGACGCTGGCGGCAACTGGCGCATGGTTTATCCCGATATCGTTGAACAATACTCCGAAGAGTTCTGGAATGCCGTTGAAACGATGGACTACCAGCCTAAACAGGCGGAAAAAACCCTGAAGAGGATCATTTCCCTCACCGGCAGCGCTCACATGGATGCGATCCTCCACCTGGGCTTCCTTTTAAACGATACCAAAAGGAAAATAGAAGGCAACGCCCTCATTTGCAAGGCCAACGGCATCGCGCTTGAGGCCATTCCAGAGAGTTTTAATTCCCGCAGGGATAAAATCCACTGGGGTTTTTATGAAAACCGGCCGCTGCTGAGAACCTTTCATGCCGTAGGAGTGGAGTACATGCAGGAGGGACGCTATGAAAAAGCCATCGCCACTTTCGATTTCATGCTGCGGGTGAACCCCTCCGATAACCCCGGTGTCCGCTATCTGCTGCCCCAATGTTACCTGAACCTGAGTAAATACCTGGAATTTCTGGCCCTGGACAAGAAGCTTCGCGAAACCGCCTCCCCGGAATTCGTCTTTGCCTGTGTACTGGCCCATTACCGGCTAGGCGAAATGGACCGTGCAAAATACCGGTGGCAAAAGGCAAAGGAGAAGTTCCCCTATGTGGCCCAGGAGGTGGCCAGTACCACCCACGTCCTTCCCAAGGATGAATTTGAGCGGTCGTTCCGCGGACTGGCCACGGTGGGCAGTCGGCTGCAGGCCTACTACTACTGGGAGGATACAAGGGAATTATGGGAAAACGATAAGGCTCTAAAGCGGTTCTTGCAGGAGAATTAAGGAAGGCTTTTGCAGTGTTCCTTTTTATTGCTTCCCCTTTCTGCCGTCCGGGAATTGGGGCACATTAAAGGTTGCCTTTAACCCCAAAAGCAGCCCTGTTTATCTTCATCAACAAGCTTTACAAAGTCCCGGATGTTCTTTACGGTCGGCTTGGGAGAATAACTGTGCCATTTCAGATCAGCCCGCTGCCAGAAAACCTTCCACTGGTTCTCCGTTTTCACAAAGGTGGCTTTGGCAACAGGTATCTCAATGGTTTCGTCCGGCTTATCCAGGCGTGACCGCAGTTCCACTATAATCACGCTCTGATCTTCGATGCGATAACAAAGGTCCACCTGGTGGCGGATTTTTTCCGGTGGCCGCCGCCTTTCAAGGAAATTTTCCATAGCCTCTATAACTTCAACCGCTTGAAGGACATCTGTCGCCATTTCATTTTGCTTTTAAAGATTTGAATCGCCTACAGCAGCCGGCAGTTGCCATCCCTAAATAATTTGGAAATGTGCCGATAATGTAGTATTTGCCCTTAAAGATGCCTCCAGAATCGATCCCACCAAGAAAAAAAGAATGGAAATAGAAAAGTGAGACACTATGAACCATACTGTCTCAAGCTCCTCTCAAAAAAAGAAAAGCCTAAACGACTATTCCTTTCAGTTACAAAAGGATAAGAAAATAAGCGCTAAGCAGCATCGCTTTTCCGAGGGAATAAAAAACTAGCCCTATATTTTCCCATGACCAATAAACCCATAAATTCGAGTTGGACCATTTATATCCCTGTACTACTCTTAAAATTAAAAAATAAATGAATAAAAAGAACCTTCCGTTATCTTTATTAAAGGATACTGATCAGCTTCTAAAAGAATTCCAAAAGCTAACTTTTGAAAATGAAGACATTATACATAAAATAGACGATGATAAATCCTTACTTCTTTTTAGGGATAAAGAACACCCATCGTTTTATTTTCAAGTTACAACCCCAAATCAAACTTCAGACCACCGCTCATTTTTCCATTTCCAATTTGTACCACATAATGAGCATTCAATTGAAAGAAATGCAACTTTTAATAATGCGTTACCCGAAGTAGTAAAAAACTTCAATTATTGGATAAGTTTATTAAGACAATACAACGAGATAAACTTAAGTGAGGAAGACTTTATTACACAGCAGTATGAAGAAGAACTATTTCATGAGTTTGAAATCGTAGATGATGACGCATATATAAAGCCGTTTGAACATGAAAAGCAAATCTTTCTTTATAAGCTTTTGACCTATGTTGAATCAGAACTTAAAAAGGAAGATAACCGAGATGTAAAAATTCAAGAACTGATATGTGAAACTCAAGACCTAAAGGAAAATATTCAGAACTTAACTAAAAAGAATGTTATTAGGAAGCTTTCCAAAATTTTTGCAAAAGTAAAAAAGCATGGCATTAAACTATTTCAAGAAGTTTTGAACGAGGCAAAAAAGGAACTTATCAAAAAAGCATTAAGTGGAGGTATTGATGAAATCAGTAGTTTGATGCATCATACCTTTTGAATTCAATAGCTGTTCAGCGCCCAAAGCACTCAAGAGGCGGCGCCAGATGGAAAAATATTTAATTTAGCCTGTCTATAATTTGCACATTTTCACATCTGCACATTTGTACTTAATTGCTTTTTTACATTTGCAAAATGATATAATTTATTGATAAATAAATAAGTAAACATTAGGATCATTACACCTTTAAAAGGTAAATAAATCAACCGGAATCAATGGATCTAATTAGTAGGAGGACAAAAGCTGCGTTTCAGGACTTTGAAATACTCCCAAGTCTTCGGACAATTTCTTGATGTTGCTAAGAGATGATTTTCGGCGCTTTAAAATGAATGATTG
>NZ_JBBBEI010000026.1:0-73110 GCF_037132455.1 Huijunlia imazamoxiresistens
CGTTGCCAACACCCTTCAAACCCTTGTCCCTAAAGCATTTCAAAGAACTGACCATAAAATTTACCGGACACTCATGACTGGTATTGATATTACAATATCCTTTTTTAGTTTGTTCAGCAGTACAATAGTAGTTCTTTATCATTCTGGTTGCTCCTGCCTGTTAGTTAATAGCTAAAGAAATGGTTTCTCGACCATGCCAAGGGCTCTAAGTTTAGTGGGCTGACTGAAGGGCTTGGTACGGCAGTATTAAATGTTTTGTACTACTGGATTTTTCTAAACCGTGCTTTGAGGCCGTTGGGTAGCTTCCGCTGCAAGGTCCAGAGAGAGTTGCACCGAGGAGCTGGAGGGAACAAGGCGCTCCTTGCGGCTACAGTAGATCAGGCGCTTAAATTCATCGAGCTGATGCTTTAGCACCGTTACCTGGAGCAGTGTCTGTTCGTAGAGGGCTTTGTAATCTATGGGATCCTGGTCTTTCATGTGGAAGCAGGCTGCAAAATTGATGCATTATCCCTTATATGAATGAGTTTATTTGTTAATATTTAAGGGTGCACATAGCGCGTCCTCCTTTAAATGTGGCCTAGGGAAATGCCTTTGAGCATCAGCAGCAGCTGTTCTGTGCTGAGGGTGGAGGGGATTTGTCCGGGAGTAAAGGCGGGCAGTTCAAAGGTGCCCCTCTCCAAGCGCTTGTGATACATAGAAAAGCCATCGCCCTCCCAAAGAAGTAAATTTATGTGGTTGGGGCGTTTGTTAAGAAAGATGAAAATCTGTTGGCTAAGCGGGTTTTGATGCATGGCCGTTTGAATGATGCCACAGAGGCTATCGAAGCCCCGTCGCATATCGCAGGGCCCGGTATATAAAAAGTATCGGCAGTGGGAGAGAGGTGCAGCATGGAGGGCTCATTGCAAAAGGGCGAGCAGCGTGTGGGCATCCGCCGGCTCATGCAGCACCAAGGGTTTGCCTGAGGGCAGAATCAGTTCGGCAAAGGGAATGCTAGCAGAAGCCTGTATGTGCAAGGGAAGGAAAGGAGAAGCGGACGGCTGATTTTGATTTTGCCGCATGCAGTAATAGGGAATCCACTTATTTTATGGAATTTAATAATGTGTCTTGCAGGTTATTGATTTGTGGGCCAAACTACAACCTTGGAAAAAGGTAAGGCTTCTATGCCCTTAAAACGGAAAAACTATTGATAAAGCTATAGTTATAAAAAAGTTTTTTATATTTGGTCTTATTGACCAACCAACTAACTGTGTAATATGCAAACTACACCTAATGTTACTTTTCGCCCTAGTAGCGAAAATATCACCTATGAACAATTTGGAAAAGAAGCAGCTAAGGATGCAAGTTCCAACTCCGTTCAGCTAAAAAATTACTTAGAAATTCTCTACTTACGTATTGTCGAACGCGCTAGCGAGGACAAAGGGACTATTGCCAAAAAGATTGGACAACTTAAGGACAATTTACTCGCTGAAAATAATACGAAAAAAAGGCTGGATGCGGAAAATAAAACGCATCGTAGTGAAATTGAAGATTTAAAAGGGCAGATTCAAAAGATAGAGGCAGGGAAAGGAATACCTGATTACCTTTCTTTTGTAATCGCGAGTTTTATTACAGTTTTGCTTTCCTTTTACCTGTGGACATTTTATGCAGCCAGTGGTTATGCCGCTCTAAATGGAGTAAAGCCAGGAACACATGGATTTGCAGGTGTTTTTTCTGCCCTTTCAGCTGCCTTTAATAAGGGTGGGTTTGTGGTGGTACTTACAGTTTTATTTCCCACAATATTTCTAAGCCTAGGCTTCCTGATTCATGATGCTATTGAAAAAAAGAAATATTTTTTTATTGCGGTACTGCTTCTCTTTACATTTTGCTTAGACGCTATAATTGGCTATAAAATTTCTGAAAACATTCATTTAAACGCCTATAATGCAGGTGCAACAGAGACTACTTGGCAATTTAATATGGTGTACGCTGACTTGAATTTTTACCTCGTATTGGCTTCTGGTTTTGTTTGTTATGTAATGTGGGGCGTTCTACTCAACTACACTTTAAACAAATGGAAGGAAATTCAGCCGGATAGTATGGTCGTAAGGGTAAAAAATAAGATTAAAGAGCTAAGTATTCTAATAGATGAAAATGAAGGTAAACTGCTTATATGCGATAACAACATCAAAAGGGTATCTAAGGATATTGAAGACTTTGAGAATGGAAAGGTAATTGTAAATGTGCCTGCGTTAAAAGCAAATGTGGGTGAGTTTATGGGAGGATGGAGTGCCTTCACCAACATGATGTATAATGAGAGTGCAGAAACGCTGTTATCAGAAGCTGACGGCAAAAAAGAAGAATGGCTGGCTATTAAGATTTCACAACTTGAATCGCTTAACTAATCAATTTCCTTTTTAATAATTTACCCTATGCAAAGCAAAAGGAGAGTTCTGTACTTATTTGGTGTATTCATTCTTGTTTTTGGATTTTTCATTTTTGCAATATTGCGTCCATCTGAGGAAGCCGTTGCAATGGAGGAGTTGGCTCATTGTACGGATGTAGCATCCGTAAAGGCAAACTGGGAGAAATACAACCGGGACCTTGTTGACCTAGATCCAGAAGCAAGGAAGCAGAGTGAGTACTTTAATCAAGTGATTGAAAAATTAAATTCATTTAGGCTGCGGAAAAAGGAGGAAAAGGAAATTATGTCTTGGTTACCTCCAAGGACAGAAAATTTAAATATTGTTTTGGTTCCTGATCTTTCTTACCGTATTAAAGATGCTGAAAGTAATCCTGGACAAGTTAGTCATGATACTTCTCTCCTAAATCATATATATCATTCATTCCAAGAAAAAACAAAGCGTAAGAATGATTCAAAAGACTTTTTATTGGTAGATGTGTCGGATAATGGCCAAGCTCAAGGTTCTTTTCAGGCAATTGCTGATGATTTGGTTTTCGATTTATCAAAGAATAAGGGAAATAATCGACAATACTTTAAAAAGGCGGGTGATAGGTTTAGCTCAAACATAGCAAGGTTATATAACACTGCCTTACAGCAGAAAGTGACAGGCGCTGACTACGTTAACTACTTTAGTGATGTATTACCGCGGCGTGTAAAGCGTTCAACGTTGGCAGATCGCTTCCGTAATATTTTATTTATCATAACTGATGGCTATTTAGAGCTTAATGGACCAAATGGAAGTATTATTTCTGTATCTCCAAGTGCTAAAGCGAGAAAGGAATTCTGTTTAAATAGCAGATTTGAGCTAAAGTTCCCTGCGGCGACAATGGATAAAGAATATGCTGACTTAGAAGTTTATCTATTAGAAGTAAACATACGGAAGGGAGAAAATAATTGTGATAAATTAGTTTTGGAAAAATGGTGGGCAGGATGGTTAGGAGCAATGAATGTAAAAAATGTAGAGGATGGCTTCTTTTTTTCTAGGGAGAATGCACTTTCGGTTTCCCAACAGCAAATTGATGATATTTTGAAGAATTGACCAAGTAAATAGTTTTAAGCTTCATGATTTGTAGAGCTTTTTAATATGGCATATATAACAGTATCAAATTCAAAAAAGCTAATTAAAAAGCTTGATGAGTTTACGTTAGATAGCGTTGCCGAGAAAATTTATAAAAGAGATATTTATTTTCTGAGTAGGCGCGAAAGTGCAAACTTGAAAGGTATTCGTGAACTTTTTAAAGACCTAGAAAAGTTTATTACAGAGTATTACCAGCCAATAGTGGTGAAGGATACCTATCGCTATGTTTTTCCTGAAAATCAACCCGCATACCATAGAGACAATACATGTGATAGATTACATTCAAATTTTAGGAACATTGAAGTTCCTTCAATAATTAGAGAGAAGGGGGTGGAGGAAGTAATAAAGTTTCGAACTTGGTATAATAACACGCAGTTCAACTTTGACGATCCAAAGGACTACATTTTCAAACTTCAATTGAAGTTTCCCTATGTTGGAGTAATAGTGCCCCAGACAATTGATTATTCAAACTCAGGGGCCGAACTTAAAAAGGATTATTCTTTGGCAGAGTTAGAATGCGAGATAGATGGTTTACTTTTAGAATGTGATAATTATTTTAATGATAATCCAAATCTTAGGGATTTAATATATAGATATCAAAAATGGACCTTCTTGGCGTTTGTTGACGGAGAGATAAAAAACAATAGATCGGGATTGAAAGATGAACAACTAAAATCTTTTCTTAAGGCTTACGAGCTAAAATTTAAGACGCCAGTTAAGGAAAGGTTAGTGGAATATTATAGAGTTAAGTATAATCCAAATATGGAGTTTAAAGGTACTTTGTTAGAACAGCTAGGCTTCAAACCATGTGGTACATGTTTGCATTAAATTTTTTCAAACGATTTAAAAATTAGTTGGTAGGCTTACAAGTAAGCCTATTGAACTGTATTACTGGACTAAAGTAATTTAACTCCTTTTAGGCTATGTGCTCATCATAGCCTTTTTTATTCAAAATATTTCTACTTGCATAGACCTCCTTTTTTTACTTCACCTAAGCGATAATTTATAATGCAACATTCTAACCTGATTAACAAATACAATAGGGCTAAAATGCATTTTGAAAAAGGAAACTTTCGAAGAGCGAAATGGCTCTTTGAAAGTATAATGGATGAGCTATCTTCCTCCGATTCTGACTGCATGGGAGATACTTATCTGCATAATTATGCCGAAGGGTATCTTGAGCAAATTAATAGTAAAGACTTATCTATTAGTAAAGTTTACGTTTTCGGGATAATCATTCTTATAATAGCATTGATCATCTGTTTAATTCTACTACTCCGTTAACCTTTAAGGTATGTATGTGCCGAAATCATTTCAAATACATTTTTTTCGTATTGAAAATTTCTTTTTAACCTTTACCATATTTTCGAAGGGTACCGGAGTAGTGAATAGAACTATTTATGATTCCCTAAAATTATGGCGCATATGCCAATAATTACTGTTAGAACCATAATGATGTAAGCGTTTGTCTGGCTCTTATTCCCTTGCTTTTTTATTTCAGCTTGTAGGTATTGAACTGATTTTTCCAGCTCTCGCCTGCTTTGCTCCTGAACTTCTGCTATTTTGTCCTTAATGTTTCTTTCTATCAGGTCAAGTCTTCCTTGTATTCCCTGCACCGTTGTAATGATGGCTGTAATAGTTGTGTCCAGCTTTTCAAAACGGTTGTGCAGGTTTAGGTTGTTGAAAAATACCATCTGGTCTTTTGATATTTTTATTTGAGATGATTCGAGTGCCTCGATAGATTTTTCCAGCTTTACCACCTGGGCGGTAGATAGCTTGTGGGTATCATCGACAGCTTTCCGGGCGCTGGTAATGGAGGTGTTTACAACCGAATCCAATCTGCTGAATTTGGTATCAAAGTCTGCTTTTGTAATACTTTCAGAAGCTTTCTGAAGTTGGACCAATGTGGTTTTGGTGGCCTCATCAATACTTTTTACTACCTGGGTCAAGTTGGTTTCTATTGATGTGAGCCGTGCAGGAAAGTCTACCGTTTCTATTTTGTTATTCAGGTTGTCAATAGTTGCCACTACCTTGTCTAGCCCGGCATATGCTTTTTCAATAGTCGCCAAGTTCGTTAAATGATAATTCTCCGCTTTATTTACCGCCTCTACAGCAGTTTTCACATGGTCTTTTGCCCCTTTCAGGTAGCCTACTGCTGTTTTAAAGTCTGCGAGCTCCTGCTCAAGAAGCGATAACTCTTCAGTTAATTGGCTTAGTACGTTCGTTGCCATGTAATTCCAGGGTTTTATTTAATGATTTAAGTGATTTGTTGATAGTGCGCAATTTATTTAGGGTCCTTGATATCATGATGATTTCAAAGTCAAACTGGATATTTGCCTTTTTCAGGCTTTCCACGAGGGCCTCGTTCTTTGTGGTTATAAGTTTGTAGTATTTCTCAAATGTCTTCTCTAATTCTTTGTCTGAAGGGTTCTCCTCTTTTTCTATAAGTTCAAAGCCGATGCTGACATGGTTTATGGCTTCTTCCATTAACCGCCTATTACGGTATTCCAGCATGAAGAGGGTGAAAGCGTTGAGCAGACGCAATGTATAGTTGAAGGGATTGTTAGTTATCATCCGTATACAGGCTCCTCTGAGGTGCTTGGTGTTTTCTAGGGGAGTGCCCGTTTTGTCTTGGTCAATATATTGAATAAAGTTCCAGACGGTCTTGATATTTGCCGCTATGCCTTCTTTTGTTGCATCGGTTAAGGAAGCTTGGACGGTGCCGTCCTCATTAATAAAGAAATAGCCCCTTCGAGCATATTTGGAGTTGAAATAAAGGTCGATATACTCTCTCAGGAACAGGTTGCCTTCTTTACCCCTCTCTACCGCTTCTAGGCAGGCGCCTTTCATTTCTTTAATGCCATTGGCTCTTTTCTCTTTTATGGTGTCGTAAACAAATTCTACAATGAAATGAAGGCCCTTCCGGATGTAGGTAGGCTCTTCGGTCTTTTCTACTTCCTTAAGACGTTGCCGGGCCACCTTTTCGGAATAAAACTTTTGCAGGTAATGCTCCAGCAGTTGCTGATATTCTTTGTCCGGCCTTTTTGTTCCAACTAAGGTAAAGGTACGACTGTTGTAGTCAACCGTATAGTCGTCGATCACTCCTAAAGTGGTCAGACGGTAGATGGCTTTTTCGGTATCCCCCTTATTCCGGTAAGCATTAAACAGGTTGCAGAAAAAGCTGTAGGCATACCCCGGAGGGTTGTTTTTCACTTTGTCCCGCGCTTTACAAGCGGCTTCAAAGTTTAGGGTTTGACCATTTGTCAATTGCTTGTACTTTTCGCATATTTTTTCTATGAAAATGTCGGCATTGTTGCAATTCTGGCGCAGGGTTTTAACGGTTTCCGTATCAAAGCCAGGGTGTACTGCTACCTGTAACCATTGCGTCAAAGTCTGTACTCGCTGCACCTGGTTATTGATGAACCCTATTTGAATATCGAACTTTTCGCCCGTTTTCAGTCGTTCCAGCCTTTTTTCAATGCCGATCTCCTTGTTGCTTTTTTGAATCCATTCCGAAGCCGGCATGTTTAATCGCATACCTCTAATGTAGTTAGTTACTATAGAAATTATCTTGTTTCCCAGTCCAGGGTCTATTGTGTCTTTGGTGTTGCCGGATAACAGGTCCAAGTCAATTGTGCAGTAGGGCTGCCTGTACCCTTTATTGATAAAAAGCAGTTTTTTTACTTTCCCTTCCCAATAGGAACAAGAGGCTTCCACTTCCAGTTCTTTGGCTATGAGGCTTTCTATCTCAGCCGTTCTATCGGGGAAATATATCTCCGTAAGCAATTCGTCCAGCACAGCCATTTCCTTGCTCACGCCTTTGAACGAGTTGTTGTGGAAATAAAAGTTTACATCAAGATCGTGGTCAATTTCTTCACCGGTTTTCTCAATCTTAAATTTTTGATTGTTCAGCAGTAAGTAAGAAATAGCCAGGCTACGGTCGCGCCCTGCTCTTCCGGCTTCCTGTACGAAGCTTTCAATGGAGCCGGGATAGTTCATGTGGATGGTGTACCGAATGTTTGGTTTGTCGATACCCATGCCAAAAGCTTTGGTAGCGATCATCAGATTCAACCGGTTCTTTTTAAACAGTGTCTGGTTTTCCAAGGAGGATTCTATGATTTTCTGCGCTGTTTCATCTTGCTCCTCCCCTGCACCCATGAAAAAGCCGGCTTTAATTCCGTTCCGGCTTCTGACATGGTCAAAAACTCCTTGGAGGCTTTGGGGGCGCCCGTTGTCCTCGGGTTTATACTGGTCGGTGATTCCATATGGTCCAGCTTTATGAGGACAGAAGATCAGGCCGCCGTTTCGCGATGAATAAAAGCTTTGCGTGTCGAAATCCGGTAGTAGGAGTTGTTCCAGCTTCTTTCCAGTTTCCTCCGGCTTTTCCTCCCAATCCTTCTGGGGGAATAGGTCTTCAGGGGCATCAAGGAATGTTGCCATAGTTTTGGGCAACTCATTCATTATCGTATGTATCCGCCTCCTCTTAGCTTCTCCGAGGGCCGTTTTTAATTCCCATTCGTTTTTATAGGATTTTTCCGTTAACGAAATGTCTTCCACCAAAAACTGTATTTCCGGCCGAATCGTTGATTCAAACCTTACCAAGGAATCTTCATCCAGTTTATAAGTACCATAAGCAGAAAGCTCTCTCTGGATATCGGATAATACGTCATAGGAAGCTGTTGCGGTAAGGCCGAATAAGGGTACTGGAGAGTTGTTTGAGGCAGTTTTGCAGTTGGCATAGGCATTTATGCCAAGGCGGAGGTAGGCGGTACGGAAGTCGTGCCCCCACTCCGATACACAGTGTGCTTCATCAATTACGCAATAGCTGAAGAAGATGCGGTCATGATGCATTTTTTTTAACAAGTCCCTGAACTCATCCATTTGAAGCCGTTCGGGAGATATAAATATGAAATGAGCCTGGCCCGATACCATCTTTGTTATTGCCTCGGCCTTCTCTTTTCCTTTTAAGGTAGAATTGATAAAAACAGCGGCATCTATTTGGTTGTCCAAGAGCCCATCTACCTGGTCCTTCATGAGCGATCGTATAGGGTCAATCACCAGGCATACGCCAGGTTGGAGCAGGGCCGATAGTTGGTAGGTAATGGATTTGCCGCCCCCTGTGGGTAAAAGCCCAATGACACTACGGCCCTGCAGTGCCTTATTAATAATAGGAATCTGCCCGGGCCGGAAGCTGCTTTTGCGGAAAAAGCTTTGCAGGAAGTACGTGAGTGCTTCCTCTTTTCCGGGACGTACCTCCCAGCGTTCATCGAGGGTTTTATCGGCGATGGGCGCATAAGGAATATGAGCGGAGGTGAAAATAATTCGCTCTGTGTCTAAATAATGCACACTCCTGATTGAATAAACCGGGCTGGCGCTTTTTACTGGGAAAATGATGCCTTGGCGCTGTAAAACCGATATGTCTAAGATGCAGTCAAAATTACTGCGGCTGTTGAATTCGGTAAGAGCAGACACTCGGCCGGCAAACTGAAAGGGTGAATCTCTAAATTCCGGGGAAACAAAGACGCTCAATTGAATTTCCGGTAGGGGCGGGACGTCCGGAGAAAGGATATTAAGCTGCTGCATTGATTCCTGCAGATCCAATAGCGCCAGGCAGGCACAAGGAATGTCGCGTTCCACCACAGCGATATTCCATTGTGCCGCGTCCATACGTAAGAAGCCCTGCCCGATAAGCTGCAAAATAGTTCTTTGTATGCGGGCTATTGCAAAGGGAACTAGGGCATGCTCCAAAAGTGATTTTTTGAAAGGATCGCGGAGCAGTGGCTGGCTGTAATTTTTGATGACAGTGGCGATATATGGGCTGTTAACGGCATTTCTAAAGACCGTATCTATGGTATGCCGGTAGGCGCTGTTATAGATATTGGTCGTGGGAATGCGAATGGTGTTATGCCATCCTATCTGGGCAAGAGCCTCATCTCGTTGTCCGTCGAGGTACATTTGCCGCACATCACTGTGCTGCCCCCCGTCAACTTCTACTACCACGCCTTTATACAAGAAGTTTTGACTATAGGGGAACTCAATGGAAAAATCCGACCGTTGCTGCTTGAAATCGGTACGGACATGGGGCGGAAGGTTAGGAGGCTGCTGATCTTTTAGGATGCTGTCAAGGGTTCTTTGCGGCGCCAGCAGTTGCAGGAATGCATCTCCTGCGAGTCCATAGGTCCGTTGAAAGGCGTTGAAGAAGAATTGCTCCTCTTGGGCGCTTCCAAGGGCATAGCCATTGGCCTGCCAGTTGGCCGTTATGTCCAGGGCGGTAATTCTGGGGTCAACAGGGTGCAGGCAGGCAAGCAGAACGCTGTTTCGTTCCTTTACGCAAGGGTCCCAAGTTACCTTCAAACCGAACTCTTCCCGATTCACATGGCATACAGGACTCTGATTACAAAGGAACTCCAGTGCTTTTGCATTCAGCCAAGTAGGCCTGCTCCTCTGCAAGGCGTTGATTAGTACATTAACATAAGGCTGTTGCGCAGACCGGGGTTGTTGGGGCAGGTCAGGGCCCTTCAGTTCAAAATAGGAAAGCCATTTCGTTAAGGATTGGGCATATTCCCGGTTATGGGACCCCTCTTCAAACTGGTCAAGAAGTCCGTCTAAGATATTTCCAGCAATTAGCTGCATAATCAGTTAGTTTTGGTCAGGTTTAGGATACGTCTTTTCTTCACGCTGTCCTGTTAAGGTTTCCGAAGTTTATCGCCGGCTGTTCAGCTGGTTCTGGAAGAGTAAATCTACGTCCTCGTAATTGTCAATGAAAATGAAATCATATAGGTCCAAATTGCCCAAAGATGAAGGGTTGGACTTATACTCTTTAATGGCTGTAACATATTTGGGGTCTTTGTAGCGCGTTAAAATGGAATACTTTACAATAAAATTTATATAGTTTAACAGGTGTAAAAAGCTAAGCGTGAAAAAGATCTTAGAGTTAATAAGGTTATTAGGCTCGGTATAGGGAGGAGTAGGATCAACCTGAAAGTTCTGATCGTAGTCGGTTATCTGGAAGCACAGGGGAGCTCCATAGAAAAAGTGAAGCTTGTTTATATTCTCCTGTATGCTTAATAAGGCCAACTCGATTACGGAATACCATTCGAGTGAAAGAAACTGCTTTTCGTCCGGGGAAACCTTAAACCTTCGGCCCAGGTATTCAGCCAGTAAGGAATCTTTGCTGCATCCGTTCCCTTCTGTTTCGTCATAATAGTTAAACAGGTGAAACATATCTTTCCTTACCGAATGGAACTTCAGCAGGGTGCTTTCGTGCAGAGACCGAACTAAAAAACTGTCAAAGTCAGTTTCTATATTTTTGCTTTCAAATTCCTGAAGTAGCAGGATGTTATTGGCGATAATATTCAGGTTGCTCCGGGTTCTTTTCGCAATCTCTTCCGTTTCGAGGTCGGTATTTTCTCCTTTGATGATTTCCATTATGGATAAATCGTCGAAGAAGTTTTTTATTCCGCCCTCATTAAATACGGATTTATATGCCTGGCTTGGAGTCATATAACAGTCTTTTTGATTAAAGTGTTCTTTAATAGGGGTTTAAATTGTCATTACCTTCATGCTTTCCTCTCCAAACTGGCTGATGACTCGCACCGCAATCTTCTTCCCTTTTTTGTACTCTATGGGATGCGACTTAAAACCATAGAGCCGGTCAAATGCATCTTCGTCCAACTCAATATGCAGGGTATTTTGCAGATTTGCCTTGGTGCTTTCTTTGGCAAGGCTACTTAAACCTTTCTTCCATTTTTCAAACTCGTCTTTTTCGCCGCCGCAGAAGAATACCTGTTTTACGATAAAGTTGCTGCTATCGTAATCGTCATCTACCATCCAGTAGGCAATGTCGGCCACGCTGCGACCTTTTACTTCGTCTTTGATAGGATCGTAAATGTCTAGGCCCTGTATTTCCACTGTAACTGCGCTATCTGCTTTGTTTAACTTAATATCAGGTTCGCCAATGGTAACAAATGAGGCAGCTTTTTTGTCTTTCTTCAATAAGCCTTCTTGCATGAGGTCATCATGCATGCGCACTTTGGTTACCTCAAAGGTGCCTAGTGAAGTGGTTTGCGTGCTGTTCTGTATATCACTTTCAAAGCTAAATCCCAAAATAATAAGCCAGTCCGCATCTCTGGCCATCTGGCATTCCTTTACTGCCTTGCTAACCGCTTCTTTGCTGACCGTGCCAAACTTTGGTCCTATGTGTATATAGGCCTTTCGTTCATTACCCAAGACATCGTTGTAGAAACCTTCTGCATGCAAGTATTCGTTACTTTTATGTTCCACCCGTTTGAAAATGGCATTTTCATTTTTGATGCCGTTTTTTACACCAGCGCTTTTCAGGTGCTCAAAGATTCGGTTTTCAAAATGCTCTATGCTTTCGTCTTCCTGGCCATCCTTATCCAATGCCTCTGGTGATGCGGGCTCAAAGTTTTGCAGAGTTTCTACTGTGAAAGGACCTGTTACCCTTAGCTTCTTTTCGTCAACATCTGCTTTGTCATACAGAGTTTGCTTCTCCGCTGGTTCGTTGTTAGCTAGGCTTTTTAAGGTAATGCGAGAGACTGCATTGTAATGAAATCCCTGTCGGATATCTTTTCCCTCTGTATCGTATAACTTGTAATACGGAAAGGTAGCGGTCATCAGCCTCGTTTTGGCAATGTTGAGTGCAATTCGGCTGGTATCAATGGTAATCCAGCGTCGACCCCATTGTTCGGCTATATACGCAGATGTTCCACTGCCACAAGTAGGGTCGAGAATGAGATCCCCTGGGTCAGAAGTCATGAGGATGCAGCGTTGTACGGCTTTAATACCTGATTGAACTACATAGACTTTACTTTCAGTGAAACTGCCTACACCTGTATCTGTCCAAAGATTTGTTATAGGGTATACAGGAAAGTCGTCCAAATAACGTATATAGGCTAATGAAGATCCAGACTTTATTAATCGCCCTAATTTTTCCAAGTTCCTCATTCCGTTAATGTTGGTTGACCAGCCTCTATTTCCGGGATTATAATCAATGCCTTCAAAGTTGTAGGTATATGTAGTTGTGTTTGAGGGCGTCTGTGACGTTAGGTTGTCTATTCTAAAGATTTTCGCACCTTTGGGGATTTTCTGTTGATTGGCTTTTTCCTCGGCGGTCATTCTTCTCCAAGTACCATCTGGAAATTTTAAAGCATTGTACAGTGAGGCGCTTGAAAAATCACTTGCATTCTTCTCATGGAATAATGCTCTAAACTTCACTACTTCTTTATTTTTCGAAAACCACAATATTGTATCAGATACACTGGCTAACAGCCGGTCGGTTTGCGAAGCAGTTTTTGTATACTTTATAGCAGAAACAAAGTTTTCACTTCCGAAAACCTCATCCATCAGATTCCTTACAAGATGGGCGTTCTCATCACTTATTTGCACAAAGCAACTACCGCTTTCAGTCAGCAATTCTTTGGCTGCCAATAAACGGTCACGCAAGTAGGAAAGGTAGGAGTGAATTCCCAACTCCCAAGTATCACGGAAAGCTTTGATCATTTCAGGCTCGCCGGTCAGGTGGTCGTCACTTCCGTCTTTTACATCGCGACTGTTGAGCTTCATCTGCCAATTGCTGCCGTATTTTATTCCATACGGAGGGTCCATATAAATTGTCTGCACTTTACCTGCCATGCCTTCCCTTTCCAGTAAAGAGGCCATGACCAAAAGGCTATCGCCTTGTATTAGGCGATTCTTCCAGTCATCGCTGTATTTGTAGTAATCTGGAACTTTTTCGAGTATGTCCATTTGCAGAGTATTACCAAAAATGGAAAACATGTCCAACTGGCTGCCGTGGCCTTCTTTTATTTTGTACAGGTTGTTGATCAGCAGTTCCGGGCTGATGTGTTCATGGCGGTACAGGCTGCGGATATCGACCTTCAGCAGTTCTTCGCGGTTATCATTACCATATTTGTTCAGCCAAAGCAATTCCGGGTCTTGGCCACGGTGCACTACCGGGTTTAGGGGGTACTGGGCCGTGCCTTGCTTTGCATGGAGGTTGGCATTTTCCATACCTGCTTCTTCCTTGCTCGGGATATGGGCGCGCTTGTCGGATTTATATTTTATAGAATCAATCTTGCTCATATAGATTTCACTTTTTCAATTAACACTTCGTCGGCCAATAAAAGATATCTTATTTCAGATGTAGTAAGGGCGACCCCCCACCTTTGCTGCAGGAAGTTTAAAATGCTTACGCCCCGTTTATAGATGGTTTTGGCATTCCAGTCTTTATTTTGTGCAACCTGTATCTCGCTGTGGGATCCATTAATATAACCATTCATGCCACCTTTAGCGCTTGAATGCTTCTTCTTAAACGCGAAAGCCTTGTTTGAAAGCTCACTGTTTTTTGAGCCTCTTAGTAAGATAAGATTACCTAAAGAGTTACTTAGTATTTTCCTTTGCTTGGGTGTGAAATTTTTAAAGTTTTCTTTCCAGGCAGGATCTGCATCATTCTGAGGAAAAATGTGTTCAATAGAATTGGGCGTGGACCATTTTACCTTTTGAGGTTCTTCGCCCTGCAAATGTTCCTCATACTCAAAAAGCAAGTATTTCAACCCCGACCAGTCATAATACCCGTTTTTCTTTGAGTTGGAAAAAAGGTCTTTGATTGTTAAAACAAACCGCTCATTCGTATAATAACCATAGCTTTCCTCATTTCCGTATGTCCAATCCCTCAATTCATGAATTAAATCATCCACAGTTAAACCATCCGTCTTATTATATAATTGGTTTGCTTTGTGAGCAAAGTTTGAGGTTCCAAGGGTGCTCCTTCGTCCGGCACAATGAAAGTTTAGGAAAATAAAGGATTCCATGCTTTTTAGAAACTCAACCCGGGCACAAGTATCCTCTGTACTCATAAAAACAGAAAGCGTCAGGGAACTAAATGCCTTAAATGCCAAATGGTTTAGCTTACTCAGCCAATAGGCTTCTTCCTCAGAGATAAATTCGTATTGGAGTGCATGTTTAGGATTATTGATAGCATACCAAAGCTGTGATGCCTTCTGAAGGCTCCTTATGTATTTGCGTACAACTTTAAAGCTGACATTGGGTTTTTCAATAACTGTATTTTGGACGGTGTATATTTCCTTAAATATCTGAAGATTCGGAAAGTCTTTTGTCTTTTCAAAGTAATGGTAGACTATAAAGTGATTTCTTAAAAAAATGTCATCAATTTGAGGACTTTTTTTGTTTTTACCCAAGAACTCATAGCAAGTTTTCCACACGTCGTTTATTTCCTTTCGAAGCTGGTTTTTCTCCTGGTAGTCGCTTTCATGCATTAACGTGGTGAGGTAAATTAATCTATTTTTCAGCTTTTCCAGGTTGGTGAGCGGTTTGCCCCGATTGTTCATTGTTTCAAATACAACAAAAATGTCCAGGTCGTTCTCAATGATCTTCAGATCAAATTTTAGCTGTTGTGTTACTTTTTTAAACAAGTTTTCCTTTTCCTGCAAGCCCCATCCTTTAAGCCTTTCCCGGAAAAAGTTATCAGCCAGCATGAGGTTGTTTGTATAGGTTGTTTCCGGCTGATTAGCAGCTTCGGAGCTTTCCTGCTTAAATATTTCTGTTTTCAGGTATTCATAGCTTGGGTCATCCACTTCATAGCCAAATATGAAAGATTGTAATTTGTTTTTCTCGTTTCTTTTGTAAATGAATTTGGCAATAAGATCTGTTTTACTTTGATAGAGGTACTGTTCTTCATCTTCCAATCGTTCAATCAAAATGTTCAGAAGTATTACTATGGTAGTAATTCTTTGCTGTCCATCTACAATATAAAAAGGTTTAATGCTTCCAGAAGTGATTATCCACTCGTCACCTTTCCATTTTTTCAGGTTCTGCCCAGCAGGCCTTTCCAGTGTTAATGCACCTGTATAGTGAAAATGATCTTCTCTTAAATTTTTAAGGTCTTGCCAAAAGTCATCCAAATGGGTGTCTTTCCATGAATAACCCCGTTGGTAATCTGGAATCCGGAATAGCGCGTTTTCAAAAACTTCCTGGATAGATTTCATAAGCAGTGATGGTTGTTTTTATTAATCCCTCGGTTCTGTTCCCGGCTGCGATGGATTTTCGATGATTGAATTTATTTTGTTTGACAATTGTTGTTTGATATTACGTATATCATTGGAGACCTCAATAAAATGCCATTCGTTCATTCCGTATTTTTCCCTTATCCCATTTACGGCAGGCAGCCACCGGTGCTCCACATACCATTTCTTGTCCTGCTTATCCTTGTTCATCCCCGTTACCTCAATAATCAGGTTTACCTGCTTGCCATTGCCTGCATTGCAGGTGGCAATAAAGTCAGGATAGTAAAGCCTGTCCTTTCCCTGCCCCGCATAAGGTATGGTAAAACCGAGGAAAGCATTCTTTACATAACTGGTCACTTGCGGAAGCTCCTCTAGGGTTTTGGCACAGATCTGTTCCCAGCTTTCCGTATCGGCCACTACGTAGTTGACATGGCTTTTCAGGGTGGCGTATACGGGTTTGGTGGTATTCCCGTTTACATACTTTGTGCTGCCGAACGGATTGTAATAATTCAGCACCGGCAATATTTTATCCCTTCCCCGTTGTTGGGCCAATATGCCGTAGTTAATATCATCGGCAACTGTTTGCTCTCCCCAATAGATCACCAGGCGCTTTAAATCCTGATCCGTGTCTCCTACTACTACAAGTTTTGTATGATACCACTCCTCAACAATTTTCTTTAGCTTATTAAACTTTTGGAACTGCGGATTTCGTTCTTCATCCGAAAAGTGCCAGTTAATTAAGTACCTTGTAAGCTGGAAGATCACCTGTGCGTCTCTCAATTCCTTGTGTGACCGAACCTCCATCACGTCCGTCGTCTTGCTCATGGCATTGGCCATCACGGTTTTTACAGCAACCTTTGTAAAATCCAGCTCAAAATTCGGGCGGCTGCTGAAATCGGCTTCCAAGTTGCCTTCAGCTATTTCTATCCGGTAACCTTGCACATTGGGAAAGGTTATTTCATGTTCTGCCTGTCTTTTGGGTATGGCTTCGATATGCGTGAAGTCTTGCGGGGGATCCGGTCTGACGCTGCCTCCTTTGAATAACTTGAAAGGAACTCCAATGATATGAGCATACTCCGGCGGAAACTTCCAGGTAATATTTTCTTCTTTATAGCGGTGAAGGTCTTTCTGCTGAATGATGTTTCCATCCTTATTATAGGGCTGTATCACATAACTTTTGCGGCGCAACGCTCTTCCGGCCACTTGTTCGCACAGCAACTGCGAGCCAAAGGCCCTGAGACCCATAATGTGGGTGACCGTGTTGGCGTCCCAACCTTCAGTGAGCATGGATACTGATACCACGCAGCGGATGTGCGAACCCAAAGCACTTTGCTTCCCCACGGTATTCACCACTTCCCGCAAAATGTCGGCATCGCTAATGTTTTCAACAGACCTGTCTGGGTGCATAATGCGGTAATCCTGCTTGAACTTTTCTATTTCTGGGGCAAAAACCTTTTTGAAATCATCATTTACCTGGTTGCTGTTTTCCAACGCATCGCTGTCAATGAGCAGGGTAGGCGGCTTCCTGTAGGGCTGCAGGGTTTGGGGATTGTAGTTGGAAAAAACATCATACTTGCCCGTCACAACGATCCTGTTCCCTTTGGCATCCTCAAATTCGTAGCCAGCAATGTATTTATATAGTTCCTTGGAAACGGAAGTATTGTTGCAAACGGCAATGAATACAGGGGGCTCGGTAAACAGGTTGGCTCTCCCTTCACCAGCTTCCCGTATGCCTTTGTCATAGCGGTTGTAGTGGTCAACAAACTGTTCCAGGGCGGCTATAACCGTTTTGGGCAATTTAGGCGGAGCTTCAGTTAGCTTTTCGCCTTTTTCCTTTGCTTCCTTTTTTTGCTTGGTTTGGCCTTTCTTAGGAAGTTCGCTTCGTACGTGCTCGTAGAGGTTTCGCAAAACAGGCATGGTAAGCTCCTGCGTATTGTCGCTTTCCGGGAGGAAGGGAATTTTTACCAGTCCGCTTTCTATTGCTTCTGTTAATCCAAAATCAGTTACTACCCAGGGAAACAGGGAATATGGGGTATAGCCGGAGCCATTGAGGTAATAAGGAGTGGCCGACAGGTCATAAACGCTTTTTAACTGGAAACGTTTGCTCATCTCTTTTAAGCCGGTAAACCATACTGCAGCCCGTTCATTCTCCTCGGCCGAGTTCTCATCTTCCGTATTTTTGCCTTTTTCCAGCGGCAAATAGCAGTGATGGGCTTCATCGTTTATGACCAGCAGTCGGCTGCCGGTTTTGAATTTACTCAGTAGCCTTTTGATTACCTGGGTAAAGTCTTCCTTGGCCTCCTGCTTTTTACCATCCTCGCCCAACTTACCGTCGAAAGGGCTTCTCTTATTCCCCTGCAAGGTTTTGGGCTCAAACTGGTGGTAGTTGGAGATAACTAGTTTTGCATTAAGGCCCTCTAAGGAGTGGAGGTACTTTTGAGGTACAAGGCTGCGCTGTCGGTAGTAGTCGTTAATATCCTTTGGGTTCTGCGTAACCGTATCAACAAACAATACACCCAGGCGGTCTTTAATGGTTATGCCTGGAGCCACCAGCAAAAAGCAATCGACAAACCGTATGTCGCTGCGGTATTCCTGCCTGTTGAAATAATGGTAGAGTAGCAGGCAGGCCATGACCACGGTTTTTCCGCTTCCAGTAGCCATTTTAAAGGCAATGCGAGGCAACTGGTTTTCCAAGTTCTCCGAAACTGTTTGATGACCTTCCTTTAATAAGTTTAAAATATGGTTGCCGGCATTGGAACGTTCGGACACCTCGTTCAGCCAAATGGCTGTTTCCACGGCTTCCTGTTGTGCAAAGAATAGCTTTTTATAGGGAGGCCTTTCCGGGTTTAAAAACCAATATTCCAATAGTTCTTTGGTAATGCGCGTTGTATTGGGATACTCCTCAGCCCTCCATTTGCCTACTTCTTTACGGATTAGATTAATAATATGGGTACCATACTGTTCCCCATCTTCATTTACATCAAATATGGAGGGTTGGGTACCTTGTTTCTGAGGTATGACTTGGATTCCGGGCGTGAACATCCGGCGACCAGATCGTATATCTTGGTAATTTAAGCAGCCTTCAGCATCTGTGGCATAGTGAAGTTTCGGCTCTAGGTAAGGATTATTGAGAATAGGTGTATCTCCAAGCATGAATCAATTAGTAATGGTTAAAGTGGCTAATTTAAAAAAAAGGAAAATAAATAAAAAGCCAATTTAACATCCTATTTAACATTTATTTTATTTATAAGGGTATAAATCCATGCTCCTAAGGTGAAGGGAAGGTATTCCAGAGTTTTGGTTGACAATTCTTTTACGTAGCAGAGCTTTTATGTCTATATAGAATTAGAGACTTTTTATATGGCTGAGGAGCGGTATAAAAGTTAGGATGGGTTTACCAATTAGAAAAAACTCATTAGGCTAAGAAAAGCTATCAAAAGTTGAGCTTTTTTAAAGTTCAGCAAGAGCTTAAGGAGAGCTTAAAGAGGCTTGGAACCCATCCTGTTCAGACTGACTAAAGCTTATACTTTAAATACCTAACCCCAAACTTTTGGGCATTGCATCCACCAGCCTCAGCTAAACTTTGATTGCAAATTGGTGCAAAATGATTGCAAATAAAAAAAGCACTTAGCGTTTTTAATGCGTAAGTGCTTGATTTTCAGCTCCCCCTGCTGGACTTGAACCAGCGACCCTCTGATTAACAGTCAGATGCTCTAACCAACTGAGCTAAGGAGGAATTTTTGTTTTCCCAACGCTTATTCCGTCGTTGGGAGTGCAAAAATAGCCGCTGATTTGATTTCAGCAAATAAAATGACAACTTTTTTCAAAAAATTTTTCGCCCTAGAAAAGACCAAAAAGGGAATTGCTTTCCAGCCCGACAAAAACCCCATCCTCCCGGCATTCTACCGGCCAGTGCTTCAGGTAATAGCCCTCCCCGGTAACGTTGCGGCCGTTCTTCATGCAGAACTTATAGCGGTGCAGGGGGCAGACCACATTGCCCAAGGCGTCAATATAGCCAAATGACATAGCAGCTCCCGCATGCGGGCACCTGGGCGCAAAAGCAAACAGCTCGCCCTTGTGCCGGCCCAGGCACAGCTTTTTCCCATCGGCCATAATCTCAGCCAAATGGTCTTCATTAAAAGGGATTTCATTTTCCGATTCGGCAATCTTGACCCATCGAGTCTTCATAGCTAAGAAATAAAAGAGGAAAAAGAGATAAAGAGTAAGGAGCGGCAGGTTTCGCCATAAGTTAGGCAAAATAGCAGGGACCGGCAGCTTCCTATATGTAAAAACTGCCGGCAGGGCTTTTAGACCCCTGCCGGCAGCTAATAAGGAGATTTATAGTGAGCTTATCAGTAAAAAAACTCCGTCTTATAGGGATACCTTATCCGGTACAGTTCCCGCACCCGCTCCAGGATCTTGTTGCGGAGCGCTTCAATGTTCAGCTTTTCGGTGGCCGAGACGAAGATGGCATTGCCGCCAGTCTGCTCCTTCCAACGGTCTTCCAGCTCCTGCAGGATATCCGCCTTGGTGCCTTCCTCCAGCCACTCGTCAAACGTATGCTTGATGTACAGGTCCATTTTGTTGAATACGATGATCGTAGGCTTGTCAAAGGATTCCAGCTCCTGCAGTGTCTTGTTCACCACCCCAAGCTGGTCTTCGTAGTTCGGGTGCGAAATATCTACTACGTGCAGCAAAATATCGGCCTCCCGCACCTCGTCCAGCGTGCTCTTGAAGCTTTCCACCAGGTGGTGCGGCAGTTTGCGGATGAACCCTACCGTATCGCTTAACAGAAAAGGCGTCGTCTCGTAAACGATCTTCCGGGTGGTGGTGTCCAGGGTGGCGAACAGCTTGTTCTCCGCCAGCACCTCGCTCTTACTCAGCAGGTTCATGATCGTGGACTTGCCCACGTTCGTATACCCCACCAACGACACCCGAATAAACTCGCCCCGCTCCTTTCGCTGCGTAAAGGCCTGCTTCTCGATCTCGGCCAGCCGCTTGCGCAGCAACGAGATCTTTTCCCGTACGATCCGGCGGTCGGTTTCGATCTCCGTTTCCCCGGGACCCCTCGTACCGATACCACCCCCCAGCCGTTCCAGGTGCTTCCACATCCCCCGCAGCCGCGGCAGGATGTACTGGTACTGGGCCAGCTCCACCTGGGCCTTGGCCTGGGCAGTCTTGGCCCGGCCGGCAAAGATGTCGAGGATCAGGTCCGAGCGGTCCAGGACCTTGACGCCTACCTCTTTTTCGATATTGGAGATCTGCGAGCCGGTCAGCTCATCGTCGAAGATCACCATGTCGATCTGGCGCAGGGCCACATAATTCTTGATCTCTTCCAGCTTGCCTTTGCCGATATAGGTCCGGCTGTCGGGACGGGCCAGCTTTTGAATAAAACGCTTCACCGCCACCGCCCCGGCGGTCTCGGCCAGCTCCGACAACTCATCCAGGTACTCCTGGGCCACCGCTTCCTTCTGGTCTTTCTGGATCACGCCTACCAGCACGGCTCTTTCCGTTTCTTTGATCTTATTTCTTGTATCGAGCATAGAAAATTCTAAAAATTAAAAAAAATCTGAGTTCTAAGTTCCAGGCGCCGCTCCCGGTTGCTTCCGTGAAAACCTTTTTTAAAGATATTCCCGCTTAACCAGAATCGAAAACCTGAAACCCGGAACTCAGAACCAAACAGCAAACTACAAACCACAAACTATAGACCGCTCAGGGTCAGGCCAACGGTCAGCGGGCGAACGGTGGGTGCCAGGCCTTCCTTAAACAGGGAAGTGATCTGGTACGTGCCGAACAGGCTGAAATGGCCGTAGCCGAGACGAGCGGTGGCAGCCAGGCGGTTCTGGTTGAAAAACCGCTTGCTGTTTTCTTTTACTTTATAACTGTTGAGGGTATTGCCGCTTTTGTCCTGCAGGATGCTCCCCTTGGTATGGGCATTGAGCAGGGTGCCGATCTTCACGCCGATGGCGGCCTTAAAGCCCTGGCGGTTGGCGTCGTTGCCGGAATTATAGCGCAGCTCCAGGGGCACTTCGGCGTAGGTGGTGGCCACCTTGAACCGCTTGAAGTGGTTGGTATCGCTGACGTCCCTGAACTGCAGACGGGTGGTCTGGTCCTTGATGCCGACAATGGTCTTGTCGAAGTACACGTTGTCGGTGCCTACACCCACACCGGCAGCTACGCTCCAGTTGGGCGAGGATTTAAAGGGGAAATCCAACAGGAAGTAGACGTTGAACGTGCGGGGGATGCCGCCGGTATTCATCGAGTCGGTCTTTCCCTGCCAGGTGGTATATCCCAGCTGCAGCATCAGGTGGTCGTTGGACCGGGGGAGGCTAATGGAGGATTTCAGGCGGGGTTTGAGCAGGGTATCGGTTTGTGCAAAAGCCGTGGCGGCCACCAGTACCATCATCAAGGCGAATAGGATTCTTCTCATATCATTTCTTAATTGAACAAAAGTATAGGGGCAACCGTTAACGGAAGGTTAAGGGGATTGCGGGCTCAAAAATAAAGGAGTTTTTGTTGGCTGGGGGGAATATATATTAAGGTAGAGCGTTGGCAGGGCTTCTTTATGGGAAGAGAAGGTTTCCTTCGATTGTTATCGTCTTACAGGTATCGAGATTCTTCTACTTTTTGTCTTGGAAACAAAAAGTAGCAAAAAATTCAAGTCGGCCCTCTCGCCTAGGGCGAGACCGGGCCGACAGGCCCACGCACAGGCGCACATTCTTTGTTTCTTCGCGCTCCCAAAACGCCTTCATCCGGTCGTGCTATTCGGAAATACTGCCGGCGCTGGCATTCCGCCTTGTCATTCATTATAGTAGTTAGAAACGATAGTTCCGGCGGAATGAGGCGCTTCACCAGCCATTCAGATTGCGCAAAGGCAGGTGCTATCTTTATCCGCACAAGTAAATCCTCCTGTCAGCAAGCATTTGGGCAGCGCCCAAACCCGTTGGTAGACAATCCATTAAGCTTGTATACAAGGGCAGCGCCCATGCCTGAAAAATAAAAGAATGCACAAACCTGTAAGAGCTTGAGAGTCACGCGCCTCATTCCGCCGGACCTAATGCTTCTTTCAGCTTTAATGAATAATAAGGCGGAATGCAGCGCCTTCACGCTTTTCCTAAAGCACGCCGAACTCTTCGAAGAACCGGAAATGTGCAAGGCAAATAATGAATGTGCCCCTCCTGTGCGTGGGCTTGTCGGCCCGGTCTCGCCCTAGGCGAGAGGGCCGACTTGAATTTTTTGCTACTTTTTGTTTCCAAGACAAAAAGTAGAAGAATTTCGATACCTGTAGGACACTGTCAAAGCCAGGAAACCCCTGCTTCCCCAAAGGAAAAGTCCATAAAATAAAAAAGAGCTACTGAAAAGTAGCCCTCAAAGCCTGTGGATCCTGCCGGGCTCGAACCAGCGACCCGCTGATTATGAGTCAGCTGCTCTAACCGACTGAGCTAAGGATCCAATCCTCCACAAAGGAGGCCAAATATTTATGGGGGGCAAATATAAGGGAATTCTGATCAATTACTTCACTTCCTCAAAATCTATGTACTCACCCAGGCTGCTGCCGCCGCCATTACCCGCCCGGCCGGGCTGAGAGGGCGATTGGGCCTGCGCCCGGGCCCGGTCCTCGTACGCCTGCTGGCTGCGCATCTGCTGCTCCTGCATTTCCTGCATCTCCCGAAAACCCTTCTTCACCTGCCGCGTAGCCCGGTACACCGGCACAACAAAGTTGAAAATGAACTTGAACAGCAGGTAAAACAGAAAAGAATAGATTATAAATTTCAGTATCATCGGGGTCAAAATTATTTAATTGCGCTTTATCATTTTATAATTTGGAGGATATTTAAGGATTCTCTTACCTTTGCCGAAGGAAAAGAGTGAAAGAAGGGAACGGGAGCGTTCCCTTCTTCTATTATGGTTTATGGAAAAAGAAACGTTAATAAAGACAGTAGAAGAAAAACTGGCCCCCCTGCTGGCCGCCCACCCCTCCCATTTTCTGGTCGAAATCAAAGTGAAACCCACGAATAATATCAAGGTGTTCATCGACGCCGACGAAGGCATGAACCTGACCACCCTGATCAGTTATAACCGTGGCCTGTACAAGGCCCTGGAGGAAAGCGGGCTGTTCCCCGAAGGCGACTTCTCCCTGGAGGTGTCCTCGCCCGGACTGGACGAACCCCTGAAAAACCACCGGCAGTACCAAAAGAACGTCGGCCGCTTCGTGGACCTCATCCTCAAGGACGGCGCGGTGAAGGAAGGAAAACTGCTGGAAGCCACCGAAGACGGCATCATTATCGAATATGTAACCGGGAAGGGCAAACAAAAGCAGACCCAACAGGAAACCATTTTATTCAGTGACATTAAAAGCACAAAAATTCAAGTGAAATTCTAGGGGTGCCGGCACCGGCCGGCCCATCAGGGCCCGTTCCACCGCCACCTTCAATAATAAACCTAATTCGTAAATCGAACTTTGTATGGCAAGTATCAATTTGATAGAGGCATTCCAGGAGTTTAAGGACGCGGAAAATATCGACCGTCCTACCATGATGCGTGTAGTAGAAGACGTTTTCAAAACCTTGCTGCGCAAAAAATACGGCAGCGATGAAAACTTTGACGTCATCGTGAATGCCGAGAAGGGTGACCTGGAAATCGTTCGCCGCCGTATGATCGTCGAGGACGGCGAAGTGATGGACCCCAACGCAGAAATTGCGTACAGCGATGCCATTAAACTGGAACCCGATTTCGAGGTGGGAGAAGAGCTGTACGAAGAAATCGACCTCTACGACTTCGGCCGCCGCGCCATCCTGGCGGCCAAACAAACCCTCGCCAGCCGCATCAGCGACCTCAAAAAGAACGTCCTGGCCAAAAAATATTCCGACCGCGTCGGCGAAATCATCAGCGCCGAGGTCTACCAGGTCTGGAAAAAAGAGATCCTCCTGCTCGACGAGGAAAACAACGAACTGATCCTGCCCAAGAGCGAACAGATCCCCCAGGACTATTTTAAAAAGGGAGAATCCATCCGGGCAGTGGTAAAAAAGGTAGATTTGAAGAATAATAACCCGGTGATCATCCTTTCCCGCACTTCGCCGGAGTTTCTGGCAAAGCTTTTGGAAATTGAAGTGCCGGAGATCTTCGACGGCCTGATCGTGATCAAAAAGATCGTGCGCGAGCCGGGCGAACGCGCCAAGGTGGCCGTGGAATCCTACGACGACCGCATCGACCCGGTGGGCGCCTGCGTAGGGATGAAGGGCAGCCGGATCCATGGCATCGTACGGGAACTGAAAAACGAGAACATCGACGTGATCAACTTTACCAGCAATACGCAGCTGCTCATCCAGCGCTCGCTGACGCCGGCCAAGATCACCAATATGGAACTGGATACCGACGGCAAGCACGCCAGCGTTTACCTGCGGCCCGACCAGGTATCCCTGGCCATCGGCCGGAGGGGCGTCAACATAAAACTGGCCTGCGAATTGACCGGTTTTGATATCGACGTGTACCGCGATAACGAAGGAGAGACCGAAGAGTTCGACATCGACCTGGAAGAATTCAGCGACGAGATCGAAAAATGGGTGATCGACGAGCTCAAACGCATCGGTTGCGATACCGCCCGCAGCGTGCTGGACCTCACCCCCGAAGAACTGGAACGCCGCACCGATCTGGAACGGGAAACCATCCAGGAAGTACGCCGGGTGCTGCAGGCCGAATTTGAAAAAGGATAAACCCTGCCAGAGGGCAGCGGGCTGCCGGAGGGGGGATTTCATAACAGGGTGGGCTCCACAGGAGCGCCACCCGTAAAAAAAAGATTTAAACGATCCGCCAGCGGCGGATAGGTAAACTACTATATGGCAGAAACTACAACACCAAGGTTAATGGCCGCAGCCAAGGAGTTCAACATCGGGAAAGATACCCTGGTGGACTTTCTGGCAGGAAAAGGTTTTAGCAGAGACGACCTGAAGCCGACCTCCAAGCTCACGGAACCGATGTACCGGGCTTTGCAGGCGGAATTCCAGGGCGACAAAGTGGCGAAACTGAAAAGCGACCAGATCGACCTACCCAAAGGTGCGGCCGGAGAAGCGAAAAGAAAGCGCGAGGACGACGACTATCTTTTCCGCAGGGAAGAAAAGAAAGCGCCGGCACCTGCACCGAAAAAAGAAGAGCCGGCCCCTGCACCGGCCCCCGTGCCCCCTGTACAGCCGGTTCAGCCCGTGCAACCCGTACAGGCGGCCCCCGAGGTGGAAACCCCGCCTCAACCCCAGCAACCTCCGGCTCCGCCGCAGCCCCAGCCTGCCGCCGAACCGGTAACCCCCTCCATCCCGGAAGCCCAGCCCTCCGCCCCCGAAGTGTCCGAACCCAGGGAAGCCGAAGTGGTCAAAATCGACGCTCCCGAGATCGAAGGCCTGAAGATCGTGGACAAGATCGACCTGTCCGCCATCGATTCTTCGACCCGCCCCAAAAAAGGCGGTGCCAAAACCGACCTCCCGCAAGAAAAAGAACAGGAAGTAATGCCTCCGTCAAACACGTATATCGAGCAGCTCCCGGAAACCGAACCGGATACCATGACGCTGCCAGCCCCGTCTGAAACCAAACAGGCGCCCGTATTCGGGCAGGAACCCCAGCAGGAAAAGCAACCGCCCGTGCGTGAGCCGGAAGTGGTGGCCCCGGCCCCTGCACCCGAACCGGCCCCTGCGCCCGAACCGGTAGCCGAAGTGCCGCCGGTGAAAGAGGCGGAGGCAGCTCCCGTAGTGGCCGAAAAACCCGCGGAAGACATCCCCGCAGTGACCGCACCGCCGGTAACGGAAGCGGCCGTAACCGCGGAAACCCCCACCACGCCGGTGGCGGAAACCCCCACGGAAAACGCAGCCCCGGTGATCGAAAACATCAAGGCCGAGCGGATCGAAGGACCCAAGATCCTGGGCAAGATCCAACTGCCGGTGGACAGCGATACCCGTCCGAAAGCCGATGAGAAGCGCAAACGCAAGCGCATCCCCATCGAGAAGAAGGACGCCGGCCAGGGCCAGCAGGGCCAGCGACCCGGCCAGCCCCGTCCGCAGGGACAGGGTGGCGGCTTCCAGCAGCGCCCCGGTCAGGGCCAACAGGGCGGCCAGCAGGCACGTCCCGGCCAGGGCCAGCAAGGTCAGGGCGGCCAGGGTGGCGGACGCTTCAACCGTCCCGAACGGGCCAAAGGCCCCGGTGGCGGCGGACGCTTCCAGGTACAACCCCAGGGCAGCCGCTTTGCTCCGCGTGAGGACAAGCAGATCGACGAAAAAGAAATCCAAAGAAAGATACAGGAAACCCAGGCCAAGCTGGCCGGCAGCACCGGCAAGGGCAAGAACCTGAAGGCCAAGCTGCGCCGCGAAAAACGCCACGAAATGGCGGAATCCGCGGAAACCGGCGAACACACCCTGCAGGTGACCGAATTCATCAGCGTAAGCGAACTGGCCAACCTGATGGACGTGAGCTTTGCCGAAGTGATCAGCAAGTGTATGAGCCTGGGCATCATGGTGTCCATCAACCAGCGCCTCGACGCCGAAGTGATCGAGCTGGTATCCAGCGAGTTTGGCTTCGACGTGGAATTCATCGACGTGGAAAAACAACTGGAGATGGATGAGGAAATGGAGCAGGACGCCGAAGAAGACCTGGAATTCCGCTCGCCCATCGTGACCATCATGGGTCACGTGGACCACGGTAAGACCTCGTTGCTCGACTATATCCGCAATGCTACGGTAGTAGCCGGTGAAGCGGGCGGTATCACCCAGCACATCGGTGCCTACCAGGTGAATCTCCCCAACGGTAAAGACATCACCTTCCTCGATACCCCCGGTCACGAAGCCTTTACGGCCATGCGTGCCCGCGGTGCCAAGGTAACCGACATCGCCGTGATCGTGATCGCGGCCGACGATGCGGTGATGCCGCAGACCCGCGAGGCCATCAGCCACGCCCAGGCTGCCGGCGTACCGATGATCTTCGCCATCAACAAAATCGATAAGGACGGCGCCAACCCCGCCAAGATCTACGAACAGCTGGCCGGTATGAACCTGCTGGTGGAAGAGTGGGGCGGTAAGTTCCAAAGCCAGGAAATTTCGGCCAAGAAAGGTCTGAACGTAGAGCTGCTGCTGGAAAAGATCCTGCTGGAAGCCGAACTGCTCGACCTGAAGGCCAACCCCGACCGCGAAGCCAGCGGTACCATCGTGGAAGCTACCCTGGACAAGGGCCGCGGCTACGTGACCACCGTACTGGTGCACAACGGTACCCTCCGCTCCGGCGACCTGGTGGTGAGCGGCCAGAACTACGGCCGTGTGAAAGCCATGTTCAACGAACGGAACAAACGCGTGGACGCGGCTCCGCCCTCCACACCGGTGCTGATCCTGGGCCTGAACGGCGCCCCGCAGGCCGGTGAGAAGTTCCGCGTATACACCGACGAGTCCGAAGCCAAAGAAATCGCCAACCGCCGGGCACAGATCCTGCGCGAACAGGGCATGCGTGCGAAGAAACACATCACCCTCGATGAGATCGGACGCCGCCTGGCACTGGGCAACTTCAAAGAACTGAAAGTCATCATCAAAGGTGACGTGGACGGTTCGGTAGAAGCCCTGAGCGACTCGCTGCAGAAGCTCTCCACCCCCGAGATCCTGGTGAACGTGATCCACAAGGGCGTGGGCCAGATCAACGAAAGCGACGTGGTGCTGGCAGAAGCCTCCGACGCCGTGATCATCGGCTTCAACGTGCGTCCCTCCATGCAGGCCAACCGCCTGGCCGACGGCGCGGGCATCCAGATCAAGACCTACTCCATCATCTACAACGCTATTGAAGAGATCAAGAGCGCGATGGAAGGCATGCTCGAACCGAAGGTGCAGGAGAAGATCGTGGCCAACGTGGAAGTTCGCGAAGTGTTCAAGTTCGACAAGGTGACCGTTGCCGGTTGCTACGTGCTGGACGGCCGGATCAAACGCGACCACAAAGTCCGCCTCATCCGCGACGGTATCGTGGTGTACCCCACGGCCGAAGGCGCCTCCGCCGACCTGGGTTCGCTCAAACGCTTCAAGGACGACGTGAAGGAAGTACAGATGGGTATGGAGTGCGGTCTGACGATCAAGAACTACAACGACCTGAAAGTAGGCGATATCGTGGAAGCATACGAGATCGAAGAAATCAAACGCACCTTATAACAGGTGCAGGGAATGGGTTAATTTGTTCATTGGGAATTAGGACATTAGGTGGTTAGCGTCCTTCTTCCAAGGAAGTAAAAGATAGATAAAAGGTAACTACCATCTGGTAATAGATGGTTCCGCCTAAACCCTAATACCGAATGAACCAATTAACGAATTCCCTGTATCAATAACTTTGCCCTTCAAACTTTTGTTAATCCCTGCTGCTTGCGGCAGGGATTTTTTTTCAAAAGGCTACATTTGGCCTTACGCACTGTAAATTATGAAGAAAGCTTTTCTCGTTCTTTCCGGCTTCCTCGGCCTCGCTTCCCTGGCAAGCGCCCAGGGCCAGAAGGTGGTGGCCGATAAAATCGTAGGGATTGTGGGCGACCGCATTATCCTGCATTCCGACATTAAAAATACCATTGCCGATGCGGCCCGCCAGGGTGGGACGGTGCCCGAAAATGCCGAGTGCATGATCCTCGAGCAGGCGCTGATCTCCAAAATAATGATGCTGCAGGCCGAAAAAGACTCCCTTCCGGTGACCGACGACGAGGTGGAGGCCGACCTGGACCTAAGGGTGCGCGAATTCATCCGCCAGTACGGTACGCAGCAGGCGCTGGAAGATATCGCCGGTAAAACCATTTACCAGATCAAGGACGATGCCCGCGAATCGGTGAAGGAGCGCAAGCTGGCCGAAGCCGAACAGCGCAAGATCGTGGAGAACGTCAAGATCACCCCCACGGAAGTAAAAGACTTTTTCGATAAGATCCCCAAGGACAGCCTGCCGTACTACGAATCGGAATTCGAGATCGGCCAGATCGTCGTCTATCCCAAGGCGTCCCGCGACCTGGAAAAATACGTGATCGACGAGCTGAACACCTACCGCAAGCAGGTGGAAATGAAGGTGGCCTCCTTCGGCGACCTGGCCAAACGCTATTCCGAGGACCCCGGTTCCAAGGACCGCGGCGGCCAGTACCAGGTGAACCGCAACGAAAAAAGCTGGGATCCCGCCTTTTTATCCGGCGCTTTCCGCCTGAAGGAAGGCGAGGTGTCGCCGGTGATCAAGTCGAAGTTCGGCTACCACATCATCCAGATGGTGAGCAAAACGGGTGACGACGCCATCGTGCGCCACATCCTGCGCATCCCGCCGGTAACGGACGAGGAAACGCGGGAATCGATTTCCAAGCTCGACTCCGTTCGCGCCAAGCTGATCGCCGGAACCACTACTTTCCCGGTGGCGGCAGGTAAATACAGCGAGGATGAGGCCGCCAAGTATTCCGGTCCCTATATCACCGGCCGCGACGGCTCCAGCTTTGTAACCATCGACCAACTGGATAAGGACCTGGTGGCCCTGCTCGACAAGCTGAAAGTAGGTGAGTACTCGCAACCCCAGGCGTATGCCGACGAAAGAGGAAAGAAGGCCGTGCGCCTGGTTTTTCTGAAGTCCAGGACCGAGCCGCACCGCATGAACCTGCGCGACGACTATAACCGCATTGCCCAGTATGCCCTGGAGCAGAAAAAGCAGGCGGCCCTCGAAAAATGGATCACCGCCAAGCTGCCCAGCTACTACATCATGATCGACCCGGCCTCTGCTGCGGGCTGCGAGCAACTGCAGAAGTGGAGCAGCCTCCAGGCCCAGACGAAGTAAGTATCCGCCCGATTCCCTCATATTTGTATAAAGGTTTCCCCGTAGATTAATTTTTTAATTACCGGGAAACCTTTTTCTATTATATTTCTTATATATATTAGCTGTTCCCGTTCCCCTTTTTATGAAAACACACTGCTTCCATGTCCTCAGTATCCTACGACCTTTATTTTAAGCACTCCCTCCAGTTTTATTGTATAATTACTACCGCGGAAGGCAGAATAGTTTGCGCAAATGACCGGGCCTTGCAATTCTTTTCCCTCCGGGAGCACCAGCTGATTTCCGACGAAGCCTCTCTACCCCGCCTGGACGAAGCGGGCGACGCGCCCATCCTGGTGACCCTGTCCCGGCAGGATCAGCGCAACAACTTTCAGAACATTACCTGGGAAGTGGCGCCCCTGCCGCTTTCCGGCGACGAACGCATGTACCGCTGGATGGCGCCGGCCCCGGCAGTAACAGGCTTGCTCCAGCCGGAAAATACCCGGGAGGCCGAACAGGAGCGGGTCCGCCACTTTGAGGCATTGCAGAAAAGCGAGCGCTTTTACCGCAACCTGTTTACCGACTCCCTGAACGGCATGCTGCTGATGGAAGCAACAGGCACCATTAACTACTGCTCGCCCTCGGTGCTGTCCATCCTGGGCTACGGTTCCGAGGCGGAAGTGCTGGGCCGCAATGGTTTTGAATTCGTCCACCCCGAAGACTTCGGCAACGCCCTCGAAGCCTTCCAGCTCGAGGTGAACCAAACGCCCGAGGTCAAGTTTATCGTGATCCGGCTGTTGAAGAAAAACGGTGAATGGCTGTGGTGTATGGTGCGGGGACATAACCTGTTGAGCAATCCCCACGTGGCCCATATCCTGGTATACTTCCACGACGACACGCCCCGCAGGCGGGCCATTGCTGCCCTGGAGGAAAGCGAACAACGGTTCCGCTCCCTGGTACGCGACCTGAAGGTGGGGGTGATGCTGCTGGACAGCAATGGCCATATGCTGCTGTGCAACCGGTTTACCCAGGAAATGATTGGGCTCGGGGAGGAGGAAATGAAAGGCCGGGCTTTCTGGGACGTGTTCGCCGACCTGGTGCACGAGGACGGCAGGGTGGTGGGCCCCGCCGACCGCCCGGTGAAGAAGGCCATCCGCCTGCAAAAGCCGGTGAAGAATTTTGTGGCGGGCCTGCGCGGTCCCAAGGGCGGCGCCCGGATCTGGATGATCATCAATGCCGACCCGGTCCTGGACGACCAGGGCAACATCCTCCATATTGTTACGTCGGTGACCGATATTACGGAACGCAAAGAGCTGGAGCAGCAACTGCTGCACGAGCAGGTCAGCCGCCAGAAGCTGCTGACGAAGGCCACCATCGAGGGGCAGGAAAAAGAGCGGAAGGAGATCGGCAAAGAGCTGCACGACAACATCGGCCAGCAGCTGACCACCATCAAGCTCTACCTGGACCTGGCCGGAACGGCCGCCGACCCCGCTACCCGGGACCTGGTGCGCCGGGCTACCAAAAGCGTTTCCTACGTCATTAACGAGATTCGCAGCATGTCCCGGGCGCTGGTGCCGCCCACCCTGGGCGACCTGGGCCTGATCGAATCCATCAACGAGCTGATCGACTCCATCAGCCAGACCCAGCGGATCGAGCTGCGGTTTGATTATTTTGATTTTGAAGAACGCCTGCTGGCGGAAGATAAGCGGCTGATGCTGTTCCGCATCCTCCAGGAGCAGCTGAACAATGTGCTGAAGCATGCCCGGGCCTCCCTGGTGACGATTGTCCTGCGGCTCACCAAAACCGAGGTGGCGCTGCTGATCGAGGACGATGGAAAAGGTTTTGATACTGCCCTTCCCCGACGGGGCATGGGCCTGGCCAACATGAAAAGCAGGGCCGAGCTCTTCGGCGGCCAGGTGGAAGTGATCTCCACTCCCGGCAAAGGCTGCACCGTCAAAGTCACCGTGCCCCACGTGCACCTGGTGGAACCGGGGGAAATAGGGAATTAGGATATTTGTTAATTGGTTAATCGGGAATAGGCGGGCCGTCGCTTTCCACTGTCATCTCCCGACGCAAATAGCCGCCAGATGCTCCCTCGAACTCGTGAACTTGTAAACCCATGAACGCTGGAACTATTCAGATTGTAACGTTCCCTTAACTCAGGAACTTAGGAACTCAGGAACTTTGGAACTTTTTCTCCTACCTTTGCGCCTTCTTTTTCTTCCCATGAGTGATGCAATAAAACACGAATGCGGCCTGGCCTTTATCAGGCTGCGCAAACCGTTTTCCTATTACCAGCAAAAGTATCGTACAGTATTATGGGGCTTAAATAAGCTGTACCTTTTAATGGAAAAGCAGCACAACCGCGGCCAGGATGGCGCAGGGGTGGCAGCCGTAAAGCTGAACGTAGAACCCGGCTACCCCTTCCTTTCCCGCCTCCGCAGCAGTGCCCCCCAGCCCATTGCCGACGTTTTTCGCCAGATCGGGCAGGAGTTTGCCGAGATTCAGAAGTTCAACCACGACTTCGGCAACCACCCCGGCCTGATGAAAGGACACCTGTCCTTCCTGGGCGAGGTCCTGCTGGGCCACCTGCGCTACGGCACCCAGGGAAAGAACAACGCCGACTTTTGCCACCCCTTCATTAAACGCCACACCATCCCGGCCCGCAATCTGGCACTGGCCGGCAACTTCAACCTCATCAATACCGATGAGCTGTTCGAGCTGGTGGGCATCAATCCCGGTGAATTCCAGCGCCAGAGCGACCTGGCCGCCATGATGGAAGTGATCTACCACTTCCTCATCAAGGCCGACGAGGAGAGTCCCGGCGAAACCGATATTATTTCGGTGCTGAAGAAGGCGGTACGCCTCTTTGATGGCGGCTTCAATGTAAGCGGCATCACCGGCAGCGGCATCGGCTTTGTCTTCCGCGACGCACACGGCATCCGCCCCTCGTACTATTATGTAAACGAGGAAGTGGTAGTGGGCGCTTCGGAACGGGCCGCCATCCGCACCACCTTCAACGTGGGAGAGAACGAAGTAAAAGAACTGATGCCGGGCCAGGCGATGATCGTTTACCCCAACGGCGAGGTGAAGATCGAGCAGGTGATCGAGCCCAAGGAGCGGAAGGCCTGCAGCTTCGAACGCATCTATTTCTCCCGTGGCAGCGACGAAAAGATTTACCGCGAACGCACTGCCCTGGGGTATAACCTCAGCCGCCAAGTGCTGAACGCCGTCGACTACGACCTCAAAAACACGATTTTTTCCTTTATTCCCAATACGGCCGAGGTGGCTTTCTACGGGCTGTGCAAAGGCGCCGAGGACTACCTGAACCAGAAAAAGATCGAGCGCATCGCCGCCTGGGGCAACCAGATCGACCCCGAAAAGCTGGCGGAAGTGATCAACCGCAAGATCCGGATGGAAAAGATCGCCATCAAGGACGTCAAGATGCGCACCTTCATCACCGAGGATGTGAGCCGTTCGGAGATGGTGCAGCACGTTTATGATATTACCTACGGCACCGTGAAGCGGGATACCGATACGCTGGTGGTCATCGACGACTCTATCGTGCGGGGCACCACGCTGAAGGAAAGCATTATCCGCATGCTGGCGCGCCTGGGACCGAAGCGCATTATCGTCGTGTCCTCCGCTCCCCAGATCCGTTACCCCGACTGCTACGGCATCGATATGAGCAAGATGGGCGACTTCATCGCCTTCAATGCCGCCGTGGAGTTGCTGAAGGAGCAGGGCCGCGAGTCCATCCTGAAAGAGCTCTATAACCGCTGCCTGGAGCTCAACGAGCAGGGATTGCTGCATACCGAGAACGTGGTGAAGCAGGTGTACAAGACGTTCACCAACGAGGAGATCACCGCCAAGATTGCCGAGCTGATCACCCCGCCCGACCTGGATATCCCCGTAGATGTGATCTTCCAGACCATCGAATCACTGCACGAGGCCTGTCCCGGCAACCTGGGCGACTGGTATTTTACCGGTAATTACCCCACCCCCGGCGGCAACCGCGTCGTGAACAAAGCTTTCATCAACTACATGGAAGGCAAGAACGTGCGGGGCTATTAATTTAAAAGAAACTCCTGGGGAGGCTATCCCCATTATTAGAAAACTACAAAAGTCGCTAAGACTTTTGTAGTTTTTTTGTTTGGGGCCATTCCCGGCCTGCCCTATTTGTTTTCCCCTGTAAAAAGTATAAATTGTTGGTGAACCAAACAGGCTCGTTTATGAAAACATTGATCATTGTAAGACATGCCAAAAGCAGTTGGGCGGACGATACGCAGGACGACCGGGACCGCCCCCTGAATGACCGGGGCAAGAAGGATGCACCGGAAATGGCCAAACGCTTAAAGGAAAAAGGCATCCGGCCCGACCTCTTTCTTTCCAGCCCGGCAAAGCGGGCCCGCAAGACCGCCCGTTTTTTTGCCGAGGAATTCGGCGGAAGCAAAAAAGAGATTGTGGAGGAGGAGAAATTGTACGAAGCCCCTTCGGCCAATTTTTACGAAGTGCTCGGGCAGCTGGACGACAAATACGAAACCGTGGTGCTGTTCTCGCACAACCCCGGCATTACCGATTTTGCCAACACCCTCGATACGGTGCGCATCGACGATATGCCTACCTGTTCGATGCTGGCGGTGCAGGCCCATACCGGCCACTGGTCCGCCTTCCGGGAAAGCGAAAAGGAATTCCTGTTCTTTGACTATCCCAAAAACGCCAGCTAAGAGACCACGAGGACAAGGGGATAAAGAGTTAGGGCGGAAACAGGTCTCTCTGCTTCCCTTACCAGGAAAGTGAAGCTTGTCCCTCCCTAATTCCCAATTAACCAATGAACCAATACCCCAATCCCTATTCACTCACCCACACCATCTTCTCCTCCAGTGGCTGGCGTTTGCTGCGGGGAGAGGCTACGGCCACGTGGCCGATGTAGAAAAAGCCGAGCAGCTTGTCCTCTTCCCCCAGGCCGAAGAAAGGCTTTGCTTTTTTGGAATACGTAATGCCGCCGCTGGCCCAGTAGCCTCCCAGGCCGTAGGCTTCCACCGACAGCGCCAGGTTTTGGGCGGCGCAGGCCACGGCTTCAATTTCCTCGATCTCCGGCACCCGTTTGCCCGCACTGCGCTTCATGCACAGGGCTACCACGTGCGAGGCCAGCAGGGGATATTTTTTCAGCTTCTGGTATTTTTCCGGCTTGAAGTGGTCGCCGGATTCCTCCTTATATAATTCACTCTGGAAGTCGGACAGCTTTTTCAGTCCCTCGCCGGTGAACACCACGAAGTGCCAGGGCTCGGTATGGTGGTGGTTCGGCGCCCAGGTGGCGTTTACCAGGATCTGCCGGATAATGCCGTCGTCGGCCTTCTTGCCGGGAACAAACTGGGCGGGAAATACCGAGCGGCGGTGGCGTATCAGGTGGTTGATGGCGTCGATTTGGTATGACATTTTAGAAGGGTTTGTAGTTTGTTGTTTGTGGTTTGTAGTTGTCGTGCTATTGGAAATGTGCTTAACGGCCTGAAATGCAAGTTTACGGGTTAAATTGCAGTGGCAGCTTGCCACTTCTTATTCTTAGCCATCCCTTGCCGGCGTTACGCCTCACTACAAACCACAAACTACAAACTACAAACTCCTTTAACTTCGCAGGCCATGACGATCAATAAGCAGCAGAAAATCATCATTTTGACCGCCCCTTCGGGTGCCGGCAAGACCAGCATTACCCGTTATTTACTGGGAAAATACCCCGAAAAGCTGGCCTTTTCCATTTCCGCGGCCACCCGTCAGAGCCGCCACAGCGAAAAAAGTGGAAAGGATTATTATTTTATGACCGAGGAGGAGTTTCGGAACAAGATCCAGCACGAGGAGTTCGTGGAGTGGGAGATGGTGTACGAAGGAAAATATTACGGCACCCTCAAGTCCGAGCTGCAGCGCATCTGGAACGAGGGCAAGGTGCCCGTGCTGGATATTGACGTGAAGGGCGCCATCCACGTGCAGCAGCAATTCCCCGAAACCACCCTGTCGCTCTTCATCGAGGCACCCAGCATCGACGAGCTGAAGCGGCGCCTGACCTCCCGTGGTACCGAAAGCGAGGACTCCCTCAATGCCCGCATCAACAAGGCCTCCTACGAACTGTCGTTCAAGCATTCCTTCACCCAGGTGATTGTCAATGCCGAGCTTGATCAAGCCTGCGCCGAAGCCGAAAAGGCCATCTTTGACTTCCTCGAAGGCTAAGCGACAAAGAAAAAAAGAGATAAAGGGTTGAAGAGTACAGGGCGCTGCAGGAGGTTGCTTACCGGCAGCAGCAGATTATTTCTTCTTTACTCTTTAGCTCCTTCCCCTCTTTATCTCTTAGATTTATGGATGAGTAGTTTATCTTTATGACAATGATAGCAGTCAGTACGTTGGTTTGGTTTTTCGTCACCATCATCATGATGGGCTTCTTTTCGGGTATCGAAATGGCCTTCTACAGCGCCAACCGCTTTGGCATTGAGCTGAAGAAAAAGCAGGGACGCCCCGGGGCGGAACTGCTGTCGCGCTTTTTCGACAACCCCGAGCAGTTCCTGGGCGTTTCCATCCTGGGCTTTACCCTCTTTCTGGTGGGTTTTACCCTCATGTTCAGCCTGGTTATGGAACCTGTCTGGACCTGGGTGGGCCTGCTGGACCCCCAGTACAATACCCCCCGCCTGGTGGCCGAGATCATCCTGTCCACGTTTATCGTGCTGATCTTTGCCGAGTTCCTGCCCCGTGCCCTCTTCCGGGCGCAAAGCAGCATCTTTCTTTCGAGGCTGATCTGGCTCATCAATATCTTTTACCAGCTGCTGCAGCCCCTGGCCGCCTCTTTCATCAACCTGGCCAACTGGATGCTGAAATACGTGTTCAACGTGCGGGTCAACGAGAAGAAGGAAGCCTTTACGCGGGTGGACCTGGGCACTTTGTTCCAGCAGAGTGAAGACGCCAAGCACGAGCAGGAGGAGGTAGATACCGAGCTGTTCGAGAACGTGCTGGAGCTGTCCAAGATCAAGATCCGCCAGTGCCTGGTACCCCGTAAGGAGATCATCGGCCTGGACAGCCGCATCGGCATCGAGGAGGCCCGCCAGAAGTTTATTGAAACCAAGCTGAGCAAGCTGGTGGTCTTCGAAGGCAATATCGACAACATCGTGGGCTACGTGCACCAGCTCGACATGTTCAAAAGCCCCGACAGCCTGCAGTCCATCCTCATTTCCATTCCGGCCGTGCCCGAAAGCATGAGCGCCATCGACCTGATGAACAAGCTCACCAAGGAGCGGAAAAGCATTGCCTGGGTGGTGGACGAGTTCGGCGGCACCTCCGGCATCGTGACCATGGAAGACGTGCTGGAAGAGATCTTTGGCGAGATCCAGGACGAATACGACAGCGAGGAATTCGTGGAAAAGCAGATCTCCGAGAACGAATACATCTTCTCGGGCCGCCTGGAGCTGGACTATATTTCCAAAAAATACGACCTCGAATTCACCAACAACGAATCGGAAACCCTGTCGGGCTATATTATCAACTACCACGAGACCATCCCCCGCCAGAAAGACCGGATCATTATCGACGACTACGAGTTCGACATCCTCAGCGTCAGCGACACCCGGATCGAGATGGTCAAGCTCAAAATATTAAAATAGAATAAAAACTATTGAATGGATAACGGCCCCTAGCATAGGGGCCTTTTTATTGGGGGTTACCGCCCATCCATTTCATGGACTCTCTGCTGTAGTTTAACAATCCCTGCCGGCTATTTTTCTTATTTTCATTTCCTGTTTTTCATTCTTCAGTTTACATTTAAGAAACATTCATTCCGGCATTATTTTCAACCAATTTTAATTGCCTTCCACGATGAAAAAAGCGATCCTCTCCTTTGCTGTTCTATGCCTGACAGCTTCAGGCTATGCCCAGTCCAAAGCAAAATCCGTCCCTGCGGCGCCCCCGGCGCCGGCTGCCGATACCGCGAAGCCCAAAAAGCCCGCCGGCATCTCCGATAAAGTAAAAGCCAGCAAAAAAACCGACGGCCTCTTTACCGTGTACCAGGATTCGGTGAACGGCTCCCTCCAGCTGTACGTGAAAAAGGACCAGCTGCAAAAAGAATACATCTACCAGAGCTTTTCCATTAGCGGTCCCACCTCGTTGTACCTCAACCAGAGTATGCACCGGTCCAACTTCATCTTTAAGGTGCAGAAGGCCTTTGATAAGCTCGAGTTCAGCCGGGTGAATACCTCTTTTTATTACGACCCCGAAAGCCCGGTCAGCAAGACCAAGGACGTCGATAAGCCCGAAGCGGTGATCACGGCCGAAAAAATCATTGCCGAAGATTCCACGGGCTACCTCGTCAGCGCTGACGGGCTGTTCCTCAGCGAAAAGCTGGACCCCGTCAAGCCGCAGACCTCTCCCGGCCTGTTCAGTTCGCTTTCCTTCAGCCTGGGCGGCCTAAACCCTTCTAAATCAAAAGTCAACGCCATCCGGTCCTTTCCGGACAATACCGACATCGTAGTGGACCTGGCTTACGATAACCCCAACGCCTGGGTAACGGGCGGCCCCGACATCACCGATGCCCGCTACGTAAGGGTACGCCTGCAGCACAGCCTGATCGAGCTGCCGCAAAACGACTTCCGCCCCCGCCGCGACGATCCCCGCGTGGGCTATTTTAACCAGCAGGTGACCGACCTCACCAGCATCAGTGCCGTTCCTTACCGCGATATCATTAACCGCTGGCACCTGGAGAAAAAAGATCCTGCCGCCGCCCTGAGCGAACCCAAAGAACCGATCGTTTTCTGGATCGAGAACACCACGCCCCTGGCCTTCCGCCAAACCATCCTGGAGGCCGGCCTGAAATGGAACGCGGCCTTTGAGAAAGCCGGTTTCAAAAACGCCGTCCAGATGAAGATCATGCCCGACACCGCCACCTGGGACCCGGCCGACATCCGCTACAACGTTATTCGCTGGGTATCCTCCGCCGTGCCGGCCTATGGCGCCATCGGGCCCAGCTTTGTCAACCCCAAGACCGGCCAGATCCTGGGCGCCGATATCACGGTGGAATGGTACTCGGGCAGCAATACCCCGGTTTACGACGAGTTGATGAACGGCAAGACCGGTCCCGCCGGTTGGGATGCGCTGGCGAAACAGCCCGAGCCGACCGCTCATAACGCCTGCACCCTGGCGGCGGAGCTGAAGGCCCAGTACGCCACCAGCCTTACTGCCCTGGAAGCTGCCAATGCCGATACCCGGGAAATGACCGAAATGCACCGGCAGTTCCTGACCTACCTGATCCTGCACGAAATGGGCCATACCCTCGGGCTGAACCACAACATGATGGCCAGCCAGATGTGGTCGCTCAAGGAGATCAACAATAAAGAGCTGACCCGCAAATACGGGCTGGTGGCTTCCGTAATGGACTACCCGGCCTCCAATATTGCGCTCAACCGCAAGGAGCAGGGCGATTATTATACCTCGGTTGCCGGCCCCTACGACCTGTGGGCCATCGAGTACGGCTACAAGCCTTTCTCCGAAAGCGAGGAGGAAGGGGGTTTGAAAAAGATCCTGTTCCGCAGCACCGACCCCAAGCTGGCCTTCGGCAACGATGGCGACGACATGCGGGCGCCGGGTAAGGCCATGGACCCCCGGGTGAACGTCAACGACCTCACCAGCGATGCGGTCGCTTATGCCGCCCAGCGCTTCCAGGTGGTGAACAACCTGATGGGTTCCCTGGTACAGCGCTACAGCAAGCCCGGCCAGTCGTATGCCGAGCTGCGGGCACGCTACAACACCCTGCAGGGCCAGCGCCTGAGCATGATCTCGGCGGTAAGCCGCTATATCGGCGGGGTGTATGTCGACCGGAGCTTTCCCGAGCAGCGTTCGCCCGCCAAGCCGTTCACACCCGTTCCCCTTTCCGTTCAGAAAGAGGCAATGGCCGTGCTGACCCGCTATGTATTTGCGCCGACCGCTTTTGACGCCGATGCCGCCATATTCCCGTACCTGCAGCCCCAGCGACGCGGCTTTAACCAGGCGACCGGCGGCGACGACTACAAGATCACGGCCACGGTGCTGAACAACCAGATCAGCGGCGCCCTGGCGCATATCATGCACCCCAACACCCTGCAGCGGATCACCAACAGCCGCCTGTACGGCAACCAATACAGCGTGGCCTCCGTGCTCGGCGACCTGACCACGGGCATTTTCGCCGCCGACCTGAAAACCAATGTCAACGTGTACCGCCAGTACCTGCAGACGCAATTTGTAAAAGGGTTGATCTCCATCTCCGGCGAGCGGGCCATTGGCTTTGACGATGTGGCCAAGGCGGGCGCCCTGCATTCGTTGAAGAAGGTAAAAGCGCTGCTGGCGGGCGCCGTTTCCACCAACGAGGAGACGAAGGCCCACCGCTCTTCCCTGCTATTCCTGATCAATAATGCCCTCAAACCGCAATAAGCTGCACGCATAAAAATAGCAAAGGGTCGAAGACCCCCGTAAATTAACAGGGAAAAGCCCGGCTATATGGCCGGGCTTTATTGATGGCGGCTTATCCTCATTATCTTTGCACCCTTTATTGCAAAAATGGCTTTGAAAATTTTACAAAGAGGCCTGCCGCAGGATGACCGGGCCGAGATGTCGTTCATAGATCACCTGGATGTGTTGCGGGGGCACCTGCTCCGTTCGGTTATCGCCATCGCTATAGGGGCTACCCTGATCGGCATCTACAACAAGTTCGTGGTGCGCCAGATCTTGATGGGGCCGACACATGCTGATTTTCCCACCTATGTGCTGATGTGTAAGATCGGCAATAAGCTGGGACTGGGTGCCGCCCTTTGTATCCGCGAGGTGAATGTGCCCATGCAGAATACGGTGGTCAGCGGACAGCTCAGCATGTTCTTTTCCGTCATCATCATCGGCGGCCTGATCCTGGCCTTCCCCTATGTGTTTTACGAATTCTGGCGGTTTGTACGGCCGGCGCTGACCAAAAAAGAGCTGGGCAAAACCCGGGGCGTGATCTTTTGGGTGTCCTTCCTGTTCTTTACCGGCGTCCTGTTCGGCTATTTCGTGATCTCGCCTTATACCATCAACTTCTTCTCCACCTTCCAGATAGATGAGAACATCGAGAACAAATGGACCATCTCGAGCTATATCGATACGATGATCCCGCTGGTCATCGGCAGCGGCCTGGCGTTCCAGCTGCCGCTGGTGATGTATTTCCTGGCCAAGGTCGGCGTGGTGTCGGGTACATTCCTGCGGAACGTGCGCAAGTACGCCATCGTCATTATCTTCATCGTGGCCGGCATCATTACCCCCGGTCCTGATATCATCAGCCAGCTGACGGTAGCCGTGCCCCTTATCGTGCTGTACGAGATCAGCATCCTGCTGGCCCGCCGCATTGAAAAGGAACAGCAGAAGGCCGAACTGAAGGAATGGAGTTAAGAAAGGAAAATCTAAACTTTGTAAAAGAAAGCACGCACTATGAGTAATACATTCGATCTGTCCAAGCCGATCGCTATCGGCTCCGACCATGCCGGTTACGTCTATAAGGAAAAGATTGTCGAGTTCCTGACCCGCAAAGGCATTGCCTTTAAAGATTACGGCACCTACAGCGAGGAGTCGGCCGACTACCCCGACTTCGCCCACCCGGTTGCCGGGGCGGTGCAGAACAGCGAAGCGGCCGCCGGCATCCTGGTATGCGGCAGCGGCAACGGCGTGGCCATTACCGCCAACAAGTACAAGGACGTACGGGCCGCCCTTTGCTGGGAGCCGGAACTGGCCGAGCTTTCGCGCCAGCACAACAATGCCAATGTGCTCTGCCTGCCCCAGCGCTTCGTGTCGGTAGATGCGGCGCTGCATATGGTGGAAACCTTCCTGAACACTGAATTCGAAGGCGGCCGCCATGAAAAGCGGGTAGGAAAGATCTCCTGCTAAGCGGTTGGCAGCTTCACAAACAACAAAGGGTTTATAAGGGGTGATGAAGATTTGCCCCTTATAAACCCTTTACTATTTATAGACCCTCGGTTTACCAGCCCAGCAGGTAAGCGAAGACCAGCGGCGCTACGATGGTGGCGTCGCTTTCGATAATGTACTTGGGCGTGTGAATGTCGAGCTTGCCCCAGGTGATCTTTTCGTTGGGGTGGGCGCCGGAGTACGAACCGTAGGAAGTGGTGGAATCGCTGATCTGGCAGAAATAGCTCCAGAACGGGATTTCGTGCATTTCCAGGTCCTGGTACATCATCGGCACCACGCAGATCGGGAAGTCGCCGGCAATGCCGCCGCCGATCTGGAAGAAGCCGGTGCCTTTGCCGCCGCTGTTGTCCTTGTACCAGTTGGCCAGCCATACCATGTATTCGATACCGCTCTTCATGGTGCTGGCAGGGATCTCACCCTTATATACGTACGAAGCGAAGATGTTGCCCATGGTGCTGTCTTCCCAGCCGCCTACCACGATGGGCAGGTTCTTTTCCGCGGCTGCGATCATCCAGCTGTCTTTGGGGTCGATCTGGTAGTCGGCCTTCATCACTTCGCTCAGCAGCAGCTGGTACATGTATTCGTGGGGGAAGTAGCGCTCGCCTTTGTCGGCGGCATCCTTCCAGGTTTTGTGAATGTGTTGCTGGATCTTGCGGAAGGCTTCCTCCTCAGGGATACAGGTATCGGTTACCCGGTTCAGGCCCTGCTCCAGCAGTTCCCATTCCTGCTCCGGCGTCAGGTCGCGCCAGTTGGGGATGCGCTTGTAGTGGTCATGTGCTACGAGGTTCATGATGTCCTCTTCCAGGTTGGCGCCGGTGCACGAAATGATGTGCACTTTGTCCTGGCGGATCATCTCGGCCAGGGAAACGCCCAGCTCGGCGGTACTCATGGCGCCCGCCAGCGTGATCATCATCTTGCCGCCTTCCAGCAGGTGTTGCTCATATCCTTTTGCTGCATCCACCAGCGCCGCCGCGTTGAAGTGGCGGTAATGGTGCTCGATAAATTTCGAAACCGGTCCTTTGCTCATAGTTAAAATTTGAGGGGCAAAATTACAGTTTACGCGTTTACAAGTTTACGAGTTTACGAGTTGAGGGGAAACTTCCGCAGGAACTCGTAAACTTGTAAACCCGTAAACGCGTAAACTCAACGAAAGCGAATGAACTTCCTCGCGCACGCATACCTCTCTTTCGGTCACAAAGAAGTGCTGGTCGGCAATATGATCAGCGACTTTGTGAAGGGGAATGCTGCGCAGCGCTACCCCCCGGGTATCCGCAGCGGTATCCTCCTGCACCGCCAGATCGACGAATTTACCGACCAGCATCCCGTTACCCGGGAGGCCAAGGAAGTGTTCCGTCCCCATTACCGGTTGTTCAGCGGCGTGATCACCGATATTTTGTTCGACCATTTCCTGGCCAACGACCCCCACTGCTTTGCCCCGGAGGGACTGCTGGCCTTTTCCCAGGAGGTGTACCGGGTGCTGGAAGAGTATTCCGCCCACCTGCCGCCCCACTTCATCCAGGCCTTTGCCTACATGAAGACGGAGAACTGGCTCTACCAGTATCACACCACCCCGGCCATGGAAAAGAGCATCCGCGGCCTGGTGCGCCGGTCGAGCTTCTTTTCCGACAGCCATACCGCCTTTGAGCTGTTTTTACAGCACTACTCCTTTCTGCAGCAGTGCTTTACGCTTTTTTTTAAAGATGTTAAAATCTTTGCCAAACAGCAATTTGACCGGCTAACTGCCTGACTCAGCGTCAAATCGCATACTTCCACGGTCTATTTTTGCGTTTTCTCCAAACAGAGTTAACCATGAAGAAATGCGTATTCTTTTTTGCAGTGCTGCTCCTCTTTTTTGCTGCTGATGCCCAGTCCGATGCCAACCGCCTGCCCGGGCTCGATAAGTCGCCCATGGATATGGCTTACTACCCGGCCAACTTTCCCGTGCTGAAAATCCAGGATAAAGCGAACGGCCCCCTGGTGGCGCGGGCCATCTACAGCCGCCCCCAGAAAAGCAACCGCGCCGTTTTCGGCGACCTGGTGGAATATAATAAGGTATGGCGCCTGGGTGCCAACGAGGCTACCGAGATCGAGTTCTACCGCGACGTGAAGATCGGCGGCAAAAAGGTGGTCAAAGGAAAATATACGCTTTACGCCCTGGTGAACCCCGAACAGTGGACCCTGATCGTGAACAGGGAAACCGATACCTGGGGCGCCTTTAAATACGATGAAAAGAAAGACGTGGCGCGGGTGGACGTGCCGGTAAAAAAGCTGCCGGCACCGGTGGAGCCGTTTACCATGACCTTTACCAAGGCGGGTGCCGGCATCAGCCTGGTTATTGCCTGGGACGATGTGGAGGTAGCCCTGCCCATCGATCTGAAACCATAAAATTTCGGATGTCGTCTCGCCCAAGGCGAGACGACATCCGAAATTGCTTTGGCTGATCTCTTCAATTAATACGGTTAAAATCTCCCGGACTTTCCGACTTTTGGACTTTCGGACCTCCGACTGAACCGTAATTTTCACCATGAAGTTTTTTCCCGCTATCTGTTTGCTGCTGTTGTTGGCCTCGTGCGACGAGCCTGTCCCTACCCGTACCGGCACGGAAAAGATCATTCCCCGCAAAACCACGGTGGTGGCGCCCGCCCCGCCCAATCCCTATATGCCGGTAGACCTGTCGCCTATGGACGTCAGCTATTTTCCGCCCGACTACCCCATCCTCAAAACCACGAAGAAAACCACGGCCCCGCCAGTGGCCAGGGTTATTTACAGCCGGCCGCACAAACACGGGCGAAAGATCTTCGGCGCGCTGCTGAAATGGGGCGAGCCCTGGCGGCTGGGTGCCAATGAAGCCACCGAGATCGAATTCTTCCGGCCCGTGACCATCCAGAAAAAACGGATAAGGCCGGGCCGCTACGTGCTCTATGCCATTCCCCAGGAAAAAACCTGGACCGTGGTGTTCAACAGCGGCAATTACTCCTGGGGCCTGAAGCAGGATGCCTCCAAAGACCTTTACCGCTTTGAGGTGCCCGTGCAGCCGACCACTTCGCCCGTGGAAAACTTCACCATGGTCTTCGAGAAAGCTAGTGCCGGCGCCGGCGGCAACCTGGTGATCGCCTGGGACGATACCGAAGCCCGCTTACCTTTTCAACTTTAATTTCTTTTGTTATGTGCGGTATCGCCGGAATGGTTTCGGCCCTTGCGCCCCTGGTCAGCCGGCAACGGGTGGCCGCCGCGGCCGCTGCCCTGCAGCACCGCGGACCCGAGGACGAGGGCCTGTGGATGAACGGGGCGGAAACGGTAGCCCTGGGCCACCAGCGCCTGTGCATCATGGATGCCGGCAGCCGGTCGCGGCAACCCATGGCCTTCGCTGGCCGCTACGTGCTGGTACACAACGGCGAACTGTATAATTACCTGGAGCTGAAGCAGGAGCTGGAACGGAAAGGCTACCGCTTTACCACCCTTTCCGATACCGAGGTGCTGGTGGCCGCCTACGATGCCTGGGGTGCGGACTGCCTGCAGCGTTTCGACGGTATGTTCGCCTTCGCCCTCTGGGACGAGCAGGAGCAGGAGTTGTTTGCCGCCCGTGACCGTTTGGGCGAAAAGCCCTTTTTCTATTTTTATGATGAAGACCAGCTGGTGTTCGCTTCCGAAATGAAGGCCCTGTGGGCCGCCGGTGTGCCCCGGGAGGTAAATCGTTCCCTGCTCTATAATTATCTTTCTATCGGCTATACGGCCAATCCTTTCGATCCCGGCGAAACCTTTTACGAAGGCATCCGCCGCCTGCCGGCCGCCCACTTCCTGCGTTATTCGCTGCCCCGCAACGAGCTGGCGCTGGAGCGCTACTGGGGCGTGGAAGCGCCGGAGAGCAGGGACGTCGGCGATGCCGAAGCCGTAGAGCGGCTGCGGGAGCTGCTGTCCGCCTCGGTGCAGCGACGGCTGCGCAGCGACGTCGCCACCGGCACCAGCCTGAGTGGCGGGCTGGACAGCTCGTTGCTGGCGGCCCTTTGCGCCAATGCGCCCCCGGAAACCTATTCCCGCCAGTGCTTCACCGCCGTTTTCCCTGGTTATGAAAAAAGCGAGGAACGCTATGCCGCCGCGGTAGCCAGCCGCTTTGGTCTGCGGCACCATAGGGTGACTGTGGACGGAAGCGGCATGGCAGCAGAAATGGACCGGCTGATGCGGCACCAGGAAGAGCCGGTGGGCTCGGCCAGCACGCTGGCCCAGTACAAGGTGTACGCCGCGGCGAAAAGGGCAGGGGTAACGGTGCTGCTCGACGGCCAGGGCGCCGACGAACTGCTGGCGGGTTATCATAAGTATTACAAATGGTACTGGCAGGAGCTGTATGCTGCCGGTAAGTTAGGGCGGAGTGGCGAGCTGGCCGCGGCGCGTGCCCTGGGCGTAACGGAGCCCTTTACGTTAAAGAACAAGGCGGCGGCCCTGTTCCCCCACTTCGCCGGGGCGCTGCTGCAAAGTCAAAAAGCCAGGGAAGCCGCCCGCCTGCCGTTTTGGGAAGAGGACTTTGCCCATGCTCAGAAGCGGCACCTGTATTACAGCCTGCCCGCCCGGCCCGATCTGAACGGCGTGCTGTACTACAATACTTTTTTGAACGGCCTCGAGGAGCTGCTGCGCTATGCCGACCGCAACAGCATGGCCCATGCCGTGGAAGTGCGCCTGCCCTTCCTCGACCACCGCCTGGTGGAATTCCTGTTTGCACTGCCGCCCCACCTCAAGATCCGGCAGGGCTGGACCAAGTGGCTGCTGCGGCAGGCCGCCGAACCGATGCTGCCGCAGGAGATCGTGTGGCGCAAGGATAAAGTAGGCTTCGAGCCGCCCCAGAAAAAATGGATGGCCGATGGGGCAGTGCAGGAGCGCATAAGGGAAGCCAAACGGCTGCTGGCGGACAAAGGAATTATCTCTAAAAAAGCAGTGGGCCAGCCCATTATCCCTTCCGATGCCCACGCCGCCGGCAACTTTCACTGGCGCTTCTGGTCTGCTTCGTATTTGTTTTAAAGGGGCTCCTGAAAAGACCCGGAGGACTTTTTTTCTTCAAAGTTTTTTCATTTGCCCGAATGCGTCTATATTTGTCCACAAATTTAGTAGACTAAATTTTACCCTGATCATCAGTCCTGTTAATCGCCAGCAGCGCTGATGAAACCATTCATCAAAAACGTAAACGGTAATGTACTCTGTAAAGCACTCAATCCGGGACGCTCAGGCGATTCATGTCTATTGTCGATTCTCCACACGAATGTGTTGTTGTACCTGTAGGTAGTTCCCCACACGCTTCCTTATTCGGCCGTATCGGCAGGTATCCTGCTGACAGCCCCATCATATCCTGTTTTCCAACCAACGGGCCGGTAGTCGATTGCAAAAAAAAGTCGGCGATTGGCTTTGAGTGCAACGCCCGGCCGTTGTTGGGAAAACACCTGGGAATCCTATGTCCTCCAAGCAAGGACAGCTTCCTGTAACCTCCCCGAATCAGCTCATCAATCATTCACACATTCACATGAAGAAAATAGTTTACAAGGCTAAAAAGCAATGGCGTGCTCAAGGCTCCCTGCTGGCGGCCGCCCTGTTCGGCCTCTCGCTTTTTCCCGCACAGGCGCAGAACAACAACATCACCTTTAACGGCAAAGTGCTGGATCGCGGTACCAGGCTGCCGCTGGCCGGCGCTACGGTGCATATTAAAGGAACCACCCACGAAGTGGTGACCGATAACAAAGGCGAATTCCATTTCCTCACCGGGCAGCGACTGCCCGTAACCTATGTCGTTAGTTTTGTAGGCTACGAAACCTTTGAAGTTACCCAGACGGCCGACACCTTTTTCCCCATCAGCCTGCAGCAGACCAGCACCCAGCTCAATGACGTTGTGGTGGTGGGCTACGGCACCCAGGAAAGAAGAAACCTTATTGGCTCCATTACCAAGGTGAACCCGGCGGAAACCAAAAATATCCCTGCGGGCAGCTTCGACGCCCAGCTGCAGGGAAAGGTCACCGGCGTGCAGATCTCCAGCAATACCGGCGTACCCGGCGAAGCGGTGAACATCCGCGTACGCGGCGCCACCTCCATCAATGCCGACAACGACCCGCTCTACGTAGTGGACGGCGTGTTTATAAACAACACTTCCCTGCAGTCGATCGGTACCGGCGGTAAAGCCACCTCCCCCATTGCCGATATCAACCCGGCCGACATTGAAAGCATCGAGGTATTGAAAGACGCCGAATCCACCGCCCTGTACGGTGCCCGCGGCGCCAACGGCGTTATCTTAATTACCACCAAGCGCGGGAATTTCAACCAGCGCCCCACCGTCGCTATCAATTCCTCTTACGGTTGGGCAAAAGCGCAAAAGCTGTGGGACCTGACTACCGGCCCCGAACATGCGCAGCTGGTGAACGAGTGGTGGATCAATACCGGCAAGGACGATCCTTCCCTGAACCGCACCTCTGCCAACCGCCCGTTCCGCCCCGTATCGGAAGGCGGCCGCGGCCTGCCGGAAGAGCAGCAGACCTACGACCGCCTGGGCGAGGTGTTCCGTACGGCCAGCCTGCAGAACCACGACATCTCCCTGACCGGCGGTACCAAAACCACCCGCTACTATATCGGCGGCGGCTTCAACAAGCAGGAGGCCATCCTGCGTCCCATCGATTTCAGCCGCGCCAGCTTTAAAGTAAACCTCGACCAGAAGATCAACGAAAAGCTCAAAGTGGGCGTCAGCAACAGCTTTACCCGGGCATTCCGCAACCAGGCCCGGGCGGGCGACGGCCCCGCGGGCGGCCTGCTGCAGGCAGCCCTGCATACCCCCACCTACCTGTCGCCTTACAATGAACAGGGCGTGCTGGTGGGCCGGGCAGGCTTCGACAACGTAAGCCTGCTGATGAAGTATTACGACGTGCATTCCGTAAGCCTGCGCTATATCGGCAACCTGTATGCCGACGCGGAACTGCTGCCTAATTTGAAATTCCATTCCAGCTTCGGCGCCGATTATAATAACTACAACGAGTCGGAATACTGGAATAATTATTTGATTTCCGGAAGCCCTAATGGTTTGGCCACTTCTTCCATCGGTCAGTTCACCACCCTGCTGAACGAGCAGACGCTGCAGTACCGCAAGAAAGAAGGCCGCCACCAGTTCGGCGCCCTGGTGGGCAACACCCTGCAAAGCGATGTGTATACCCGCACCGGCGCGGAGGGCAGGGGCTTTGCCAACAACTCCTTCAAGCTGATCTCCTCGGCGGCCACTACCACCAGCTCGCAATCCTGGACGAAGAGCAGCCTCGCCTCCTTCTTCTCCAAGCTGGATTATAACTATGCCGGCAAATACCTGGTCGACTTCAGCATCCGCGCCGATGGTTCCTCCCGCTTCGGCAAGGACCACAAGTGGGGCTACTTCCCCGCCGTCGGCCTGGCCTGGAAAGTGGCCCAGGAAGATTTTCTGAAACAGGTGGACCACGTGAGCAACTTAAAGCTCCGCGCCAGCTACGGCCTCGTGGGCAACCAGAACGGCATCGGCGACTTTGCCGCCCTGGGCCTGTGGTCCGGCGGTACGCCCTACCAGGGCAGTGCCGGCACCGCCCCGCAGCAACTGGCCAACCAGGACCTGCGCTGGGAAAAAACCACCCAGTTCAACGCCGGCCTGGACCTGGGCCTGTTCCGCGACCGCGTGAACATCGAACTGAACGTATATGATAAATACACCCGCGACGGTTTGCTGCAGGTGTCGCAGCCCGCGACTTCCGGGTTCAGCAGCTACTGGAGCAACACGGCGGAGATCAGCAACAAGGGCTTCGAGTTCGTGCTGAATACCGCCAACGTCCGCACGGAAAGCTTTACCTGGAATACCTCCTTTAACGTTGCGCGCAACAAGAACCGCATCGAGAAGCTGAATGCGCCGCTGAAGTACGGCAGCCGCGACCTGATCCTGCAACAGGAAGGTTACCCGCTCTATTCCTTCTGGGTGTACAAACAATTATATGTCGATCCCCAAACCGGCAACGCCGTATACGAGGATGTGAACAAGGACGGCAAGATCACGGTGGACGACCGGCAGATCTACGGCAGCATCTGGCCGAAGTTTTTCGGCGGCCTGACCAACAACCTTTCCTATAAAGGCTTTGACGCCGGCCTGTTGCTGTCGTTCCAGTACGGCAACAAGATCTACAACCACAACCGGTTCTTCGGCGAGGGCGGCGGCGCCCGTGATGCGGCCCGCATCATTTTCGCCAGCAACCTCGATCGCTGGCAGCAGCCCGGTGACATCACCGACGTGCCCCGCCCCGACGGCGTGAACGTGAACAACTACCGCGACGGCGGCAGCCGCTGGCTGGAAGACGGATCGTTCCTGCGCCTGCGCTCATTGACCCTGGGCTATACCCTGCCCAAGGCCCTGACGCAGAAGGCCAGGATCGAGTCGGTACGCTTCTATGCCGTGGGCAGCAACCTGTTTACCTGGACCAAATACACCGGCCTCGACCCCGAGAGCAGCTCCAGCAGCGGCCAGAACGAGCAGGGCATCGACCTGGGTACGCCGCCGCAGCCCCGTGGCCTGCAGGTGGGCGTGAGCCTGACGCTCTAAGCAGCGCTATTCCCTATTCCAGACAGATAAAGCAAATCATCATGAAAATTCTGAACTACAGCATACTCTTCCTCATCGTTCTCGCTTTCAGCTCCTGCGGGAAATACCTGGAGGTGGAGCCCCGGGCTTCCCTCTCCGACGACCAGACCATCGTGGACAAGGCCTCCGCCGAAACCGCCCTCCGCGGCGTGTACAGCGCCCTGGCCGACGGCGGCTACTACGGCACCAGCTTCCAGTCGATCGGTTATTTATCGGGCGACAACGTCCAGTGGACCGGCTCGCAATCGCAGGTGCAGGAGTTTATCAACCACAAAGTGAATGCGGAGAACGCCACTATCAACACCGTGTGGATCGCCATCTACCGCACCATCAACCGCGCCAATAACGTCATCAAAAAAGTAAGCGAGGTAAGCGACGCTTCCTTCACCGCGGCGCAGCGGGCCCCGATCACCGGCGAGGCCTATTTCATCCGGGCCCTGGCCTATTTCGACCTGGCAAGGGTATGGGGCGGCGTTCCGCTGATCACCCAGCCCACCCGGGACCAGTCGGACAACGTGGGGGTGAAGAGGGCTACCGTAGAAGAAACTTTTTCCCAGGTATTGAAAGACCTCGATGCCGCCGAGCCCCTGCTGCCCAACACAGTGGACCGCTACCGGGCTACCCAGCGGACCGTATGGGCGCTGAAGGCCCGCTTTTACCTCTATCAGAAAAACTGGCAGAAGGCCGAAGAATATGCCTCCAAGCTGATTGGCGATGCCAGCTATAAGCTGCTGAAGCCGTACAGCGCCTTCTTTGCCGGCGACGTCCGCGGCACGCAGGAGTCGGTATTCGAGATTTTTTACAGCAGCGCCGAAACTAACGGGCACCGCAACCAGTGGCAGCCGCAGGAGAACGGCGGCACCCGCCAATGGGCGCCCGGCGACGCCTTCGTGGCCCTGGTGAACAATCCCCTGGTGGGCGGCAACCGCAGCGTGCTGGTGGCCAGGGACAAGCAAAACCGCTGGTACGGCACCCTGTACTACCGCAACCCCGCCACGGACCCTACCTACGTGATCCGCATAGCCGAACTCTACCTCATTCGCGCCGAAGCGCGGGCCCGCCAGGGCGCCACCCGCCTGGTGGAAGCGCTCAGCGACCTCAATGCCGTTCGCGACCGTGCCGGCCTGGTGCAGGCCGCGGCCACTACCCCTGAAGAGGCCCTGCTGGCCATCGAGCAGGAGCGCCGCCTGGAGTTCGCCTTCGAGCCGCACCGCTGGTTCGACCTGGTACGCACCGGCCGCGCCGCCGCCGTGCTGAACGTGACCGACCCCAACCGCCTGGTGCTGCCCATACCCGCCGAGCAACGCCTGATCGACAAAGCGCTGGACCAAAACCTGGGATATTAAACACGATTGTACACCTACTAATAACCGGACGTATGAGCCAACACAAAGAAGTTCCCCCGGCCCCGTGGCAGGGATACGAAAAGATCCTGTTCCGCTTTTTCTTTAGTTACTTCCTGCTCCAGGTCCTTCCCCTGGACCCGGGATTTTTTAAGCAGTTGTTCGCTATCAGCTGGGAAAGCCCCCATTACGGGGATATCTTTAACCTGACCCGGTATGCGCCTTCCTTCTTTCCCGGCCCCGACAGCTTTGCCAACTGGGGCGTGGTGGCCCTGGTGGCCCTGGCCGGTTCCACAGCCTGGACCCTGGCGGATAAAAAGAGCCGGGAATACAACTTATTGTACTACTGGCTGCGGGTGCTCGTTCGCTACCGCCTGGCCGTCGGCATCATCGGCTACGGCTTTATCAAGCTGTTCCCGCTGCAGGCGCCCTTTCCCTCCATCAGCAACCTGAATACGCACTACGGCGATTTCTCCGACTGGAAGGTGTTCTCGCTGAGCCTGGGCATCGTTCCCGGCTACGAATCCTTCCTCGGGCTGGTGGAGCTCATTGCCGGCCTGTTGCTGCTGTACCGCAAGACCGCCACCATCGGCGCATTCATCATCGTGGTGTTTACCGGCAACGTATTCCTATCCAACCTGGCCTACGAAGGCGGCGAGCATGTGTACAGCCTGTACCTGATCAGCCTTGCCCTGTTCGTGCTGGCCTTCGATGTTATTCGCTTATACGTGCTGTTCGGATTGGAGCGGCCGGTACTGCCCAACCGCTTCAAGCCCGTGTACCGGGAAAACTGGCAGCGGGCCGCCCGCCTGGGCGCCAAAGGCCTGTTTGTGTTCCTGTTCGTGTTCCTGTACGGGTTTACTACGTATTCGGGCTATCAAAACGATCCCTACCAGTTCCCCAGAGAGCAGGGACTGGCCGATGCCGCCGGCATTTACGATGTGAGCGAGTTCCGCATCAACAACCGGGTGCTGCCGTATTCGGCCACCGATTCCGTACGCTGGAAGGACGTGGTGTTTGAAAAATGGGCCACCCTCAGCATCCGTTCCAACCGCCCTGTGCAGTTGCAGCATGCTCCAAAAGAGGAAGTAGCGAAGAACGACAAAGACCGCATCTACGAGCTGGCCGGTTCGGCGGGCAGGCATTACTACCAATACCAGGTAGATTCCTCCAACAACCGGCTGCTGCTGGAAAACAAGAACCGGAACCATGCAGGTGAAAAGCTGGCGCTGCAGTTTACCCGCACCGGCAACGACCAGATCGTCCTGGATGGCGTGAACGAACGCAATGATTCGATCCACGTGGTGCTGAACCGCCTGCCGAAAAAGTACCTGCTGCTGGAAGCCGCCGCCGGCCGCCGCCAGTCGCTGAAGTTATAAGCCTTCTCCAAAACTGTAAACCTCCAAAAAAACTGATCATGACTACCCTCATAAATCCCCAGCTGTTACAGGATACCCGCCTGCACGAGGAATCCCTGGTCCGTGCCGGCCAGGAACGCAAACAGCCGCCGGCTGAATGGAAAGGCTGGCAGAAGGTGCTGTTCCGCATCGCCTTCGTGTTCTTCGTGTTCCTATCCCTGCCCACGGACGCCAGCTGGTACACCGGCCTGGCTTCCATTGACTGGACCAGCCTGCACTACCGCGACCTCTACGACCTGGCCCGCTTCTCCTCGGGCTTCAGCTTTGTCGGCAATACCATCCTTGGCAATTCGCTCCTCGGCTATGCCAACTGGATCATTACCCTGTTCGTGGCTACCCTGGCCGGGCTGGTATGGACCGCCCTGGACCGCAAGCGTCCCGGGTACAATACCCTTTATTACTGGCTGCGGGTGATCGTACGCTACCGTGCCGGCATCGGCATCATCGGCTTCGGCTTTACCAAGCTGTTCCCGGTGCAGATGCCTTATCCTTCGGAAGGCCTGCTGAATACTGATTTCGGCGACTTCACCGCGCAAAAGATCTACTGGCTGTCCATTGGCATCGTGCCCTGGTACCAGGTGTTTGCCGGTATCGTGGAAAACCTGGCCGGCGCCCTGCTGTTCTTCCGCCGCACCACCTTGCTGGGTTCCGTGCTGCTGTTCGGTGCCCTGGGCGATATCGTGTACGTAAACTTCGCCTACGACGGCGGCGTGCACGGCTACAGCTCTTATTTCGTGCTGCTGGCCGCCTTCCTGATGATCCAGGACATTCCGAAGTTGTACAACCTCTTTATCCGCGAACGCTACACCGTTCCGGTGAATTTTTATCCCAGGTTGGAAGGGTGGCTGCGCTGGACCCGCGTGGGCCTGAAATCGCTGACCATTTTCCTGTTCCTGGTGGTGCTGTTCTACCTGCAATTCATCAACTTCCGCTACGACCCTTACAAGCAGCCTTCGGGCAAGGGCGTAACCGCGCTGCGGGGCTTTTACAACGTAACGGAATTCCGCTTGAACAACCAGGTGATCCCTTACTCGCCCCGGGATACCGTGCGCTGGCAGGAGGCGACCTTTGAAAAATGGTCGACCCTCACCTTTAAGGTGAACAAGCCCGTGCAGCTCGACCTCTCCAATGGCGGCGGCGCGCCGATGCGCGATATCAACCGCACCTTCGAGCTGACCGGCGTGGCCGGCGGACAACGGGTGTTTTATTATGATGCCGATACCGTCAACGGTGTACTGTACCTGCAGGACAAGAATACCGCCGGCCTGCGTCCGCGCCGCAACGGCAACGGCCGTGGCGAAACCGCTAAGAAACCCGCCCATAAGGAAAAGCAAAAATCCTGGATGCCCGATTCCTCCCTAGCGCATATCAGCAACGAGGATGCCCGCATCGACGACCGTGCCCGCTCCGCCCGGCGTACCGAAGGCATCGCCAAAGAATCGAAGGAAACCCTCAGGCGCAACCGGATGGTGCTGCACTACAGCACCGCCGACGGCTCGCGGGTGATCCTGAGGGGCATCAACGAAAACCGTGATTCCATTTACGTGGTGCTGGACCGGGCCGATAAGAAATACACCCTGTCGAAAAGCACGCTGGTCGCCGGCCGCTATTGAGCCAGCTGTCAAAAGTTAAATACGGACGAAAAAAGTACAGTAATGAACATTGGGAAAACAGAATATGATGCGGTGGTGGTGGGTTCGGGACCCAATGGGCTGGCGGCCGCCATTACGTTGCAGCAGGCCGGGCTTTCCGTGCTGCTGATCGAGGGAAAGGACGAACTGGGCGGGGGCCTGTCCACGCAGGAACTGACCCTGCCGGGCTTTTTGCACGACACCTGTTCCGCCATCCACCCGATGGCGGCGGGCTCGCCCTTTTTCAAAAACCTGCCCCTGGACGAGCACGGCCTCGAATTCGTGTACCCGGCGGTAGCCGCCGCCCACCCCTTTGACGAAGGCTATGCCGCCGTGCTCAAAGGATCGGTGGAGGAAACGGCCCGCCTGCTGGGAAGCGATGCGCCCGTGTACCGCCGGCTCCTGCAGGAAGTGACGCAGGACTGGCCCCGCATTGCCGACGACGTGCTCGCCCCCCTGCATCTTCCCAAAGAACCCCTGGCGATGGCCCGCTTCGGGCTGAAGGCCGTGCGTTCCGCCCTGGGCCTGTCCCAACGCTTTCACACCCGCGAAGCCAAAGGCTTATGGGCCGGCATGGCGGCGCACTCCATTCAACCGCTTTCCAATGCCGCCACTTCGGCCATCGGGCTGGTGCTGCTGGCCGTAGGGCATTTGCAGGGATGGCCCGTGCCCGTTGGCGGGTCGCGCTCTATTGCGCAGGCACTGGCTTCATATTTCGTTTCGCTGGGCGGGGTCATCGAAACCGGCTTCTGGGTGGAGTCGCTGCGCCAGCTTCCTTCCGCAAAAACAGTATTGTTCGACGTTACGCCCCGGCAGCTGCTGCAGATCGCCGGCTACCGCTTTTCCCGCCTCTACCAGTGGCAACTGGAACGCTACCGGTACGGCATGGGCGTATTTAAGGTCGACTGGGCCCTGGACGACGCCATCCCCTTTACGGCTGCCGCCTGCCGCCATGCCGGCACCGTGCACCTGGGGAATACCATCGAAGAAATTGCCGCCGGCGAGCAGGCCGCCGCCGAAGGCCGCCTGCCCGAGCGGCCCTTTGTGCTGCTGGCCCAGCAAAGCCTTTTCGACGCCACCCGCGCGCCCGAAGGCAAACATACGGCCTGGGCCTACTGCCATGTGCCCAACGGGTCCACCGCCGACATGACCGACGCCATCGAACGGCAGGTGGAGCGCTTTGCCCCCGGCTTCCGCGACCGCATCATCGGCCGCCATACCATGAACACCGCGCAGATGGAGACCCACAACCCCAATTATATCGGGGGCGATATCAATGGCGGTATCATCGACCTGGGACAGCTGTTTACACGGCCGGCCCTGCGTTATTCGCCCTACCGCACCTCCGCCAAAGGACTGTATATCTGCTCGTCCTCCACGCCTCCCGGCGGGGGCGTGCACGGCATGTGCGGCTACCATGCCGCCCGCCAGGCATTAAAAGACATTTTTCACACACAACCAAACAGCGTATATGCAACAAACCGCAGAAAAAATCATCCAGCCATCGCCCCTTAAACAAGAGGTCGCGCCCCCGCCTCCCGCATCGAAATTCGCGCTGCACGAGGACTGGGTGGTCGTTATCCTGGGCTTCCTCATCATCGGCCTCTCCCTCTGGGGCCTCGTGCTCCCCGTTCCTTCCTTTGGATGGAAGAATGCCGGCGAATTGAGCCAGAAAGTACTGACCGCTTCCAACCTGGGCACCATCGGCCTGCAATTTTTATTCGTCTTTGCCGTGGCCGTCCTCGGCGCCCGACTGACCGGCAAGCCGGTGAAATCGAACGTCCTGGTGTTCCCGGTAGTTTATGTATTAACGATCGTGGCCCTGGTCATCGCCGGCAATGCCACCCTCAAAGGGCTGAACCTGGAAGCCGTGATCTTCAGCCTGGTCATCGGCCTGCTGATCGGCAATACGGTCCGCCTGCCCGGGTGGTTCCGGGCCGCCCTTTCCACCGAACTCTATGTCAAGATCGGCCTGGTGCTGCTGGGCACCGGCGTCATCTTCACCGATATTTTAAAAGCCGGCGCCCTCGGCCTCGTACAGGCCCTGGTAGTGGTGTTGTCGGTCTGGTATTTCGCCTTCTGGGTGTGCAAGAAGCTGAAGGTGGACGACGAGCTGCGCATGATGATCGCCAGCGCCGTTTCCATCTGCGGCGTATCGGCCGCCATCGCTACTTCGGGCGCCATCAAGGGTGATTCCAAAAAGCTGTCCTACGTGATCTCCATGGTATTGATCACCGCCATTCCCATGATGATCTTCATGCCCCTTATTGCCAACTATTTCCATTTCCCGGAAGCCGTCACCGGCGCCTGGCTGGGCGGCAGCATCGACACCACGGGAGCCGTAGTGGCCTCGGGAACGCTGGTAGGAGAAGAGGCCCTGAAGATCAGCACCATCGTGAAGTTCTCGCAGAACGTGTTGCTGGGACTGGCCGCCTTCGCCATCTCCATTTACTGGACCTATACGCAGCATTCCGGTGGGGAGCATACCGACAAGAAGCCTACGCTGAAAGTGATCTGGGAACGCTTTCCCAAATTCGTCCTGGGCTTTGTGGCTGCCTCGCTGCTGTTCTCGTTCGTCATTTCGCCCGCCACCACGGCAACGGTGAAGGACAGCCTCAAAAACCTGCAGGGGCTTTGGTTTGCGCTGGCCTTTACCAGCATCGGCCTGGAAACGAATTTTGCGGACCTGTTCCGGCAAAACAGCAAGAAGCCGCTGTATGCGTTTTTGATCGCCCAGTTGTTTAATATTTTTATTACCCTGGTCATTGCTTACTTCCTGTTTTCCTAAACGCCGATGCTCCTGATACCTTCTATTTTTTCCGTCCCCTTGCGAACCGGTTCAGCGGTGGTGCTGGCAGCGCTGGTGGCCTGTACGGATAGCCCTCCCCGGAAGGCCGCCCTGCCCGCGCCGCCAACCGTTCCGCAAGCGAATGTTTCAACCTACAGCTATCAAACACCCGAAGGGTGCGAAGGCTGGCCGGGGCAGTTTGGTTTCGGGCGGCGGGCCCATGCCGATAAGGTGGCGGCGATTGATATCGATGTACGTCCCGACGGCAAAGGACTGCCCTCCGGGCGGGGCACCGTGGCGGAAGGCCGCCAGGTGTACCAGCTGAAATGCGCCCCCTGTCATGGCGTCAACGGCGTGGACGGTCCCTACAACCACCTGGTGTACACCGACACCTCCGACGCCAAGGCTATTGGCAACTATTGGCCGTATGCCACCACGCTGTTCGACTACATCCGCAGGGCCATGCCGTTTACGGCGCCCGGCTCCCTGACCAACGCGGAGGTCTATAACGTGACGGCCTACCTGCTGCACGCCAATAAGCTGATTGATTCCACCGACGTCCTCGATGCCCGGACCCTGCCCCTGGTAGCCATGCCGGCCCGGAAATTATTTGTGCCGGACGACCGCAAGGGCGGTCCCGAGATCCGGTAAACCCTTCTTTTATGCACGATCATTCCACCGAAAATAAGAATGCCCCCGACGGGGGCAAAAAGCTCAGCCGCCGGTTCGTGATCGGCGGCCTGGCGGCCACGGCGGCCGCCGTTTTTTTGAAGCGCGCCTCCGGCCAGGTGGTCCAGGCCGGGCTGCCCAAAAATTCCCCGCTCCTGCAGGATCCCACGAAGGTGCTGGGCCCCCTGCCCAGCGCCCTGGGCAACCGCTCGCCTTTTGAAAAGCCCCTGCGTAAGCCCTCGGATACCTCTTCGCGCACCCCTTTGCAGGACCTGTACGGCACCATCACGCCTTCCGACCTGCACTACGAGCGGCACCATGGCGGCATTCCCGCCATCGACCCGCACCGCTACGAGCTGGTCATTCACGGCATGGTGAAGCGGCCCACCGTGTTCACCCTGGCCGACCTGAAACGCTTTCCTTCCCTGTCGCGGATCTTTTTCCTGGAATGTTCCGGGAATTACCGCGGCGGCAAGGAGGAGCTGACGCCGCAGGACATTTGCGGCCTCACCAGCCAGAGCGAGTGGACGGGCGTGCTGCTGTCCACCCTGTTCCGCGAGGTCGGCATCCACCCGAAGGCCACCTGGTTTCTGGCCGAAGGGTCCGACGCGGCGGTGATGACCCGGAGTATCCCCGTCAGCAAGGGCCTTGAGGACGGCATGATCGCCTATGCGCAAAACGGCGAGGCCCTGCGTCCTGCCCAGGGCTACCCGGCCCGGCTGGTGCTGCCCGGCTGGGAAGGCAATACCTGCGTCAAATGGATCCGCCGCATCGAGGTGTCGGACCAGCCCTTTATGACCCGCGAAGAGACGTCCAAATACACCGAGCAGGTCAACGGAAACGTCCGGCAATTCAGCTTTGTGATGGATGCCCGTTCCATCATCACCTTCCCTGCCTATCCTTCGGTCATTGAAAAGGGATGGGTGGAGATCCGCGGCATTGCCTGGAGCGGCCGCGGGCGGGTGAGCCGGGTGGAAGTGAGCACCGATGCGGGCAAAACCTGGTGGCCGGCGCAGCTGCAGGAGCCCGTGCTGGATAAGGCGCATGTGGCGTTCCGTTATCTGTGGCAGTGGAACGGGAGCGAAACGGAGATCATGAGCCGGGCCGTGGATGAAACCGGTTATGTGCAGCCTTTTTTGAAGCAGCTGAAGGAGGCCCGCGGCAGCGATATGGGCGGCTACCACCTCAATCCTATCACCGCCTGGCAGATCAAACGCGACGGCCGTGTGCTGATGCGTCCCGAAAAGCTCCGGTAATTATTTGATGATAATACAGGTAATAAGGTGATTATAGAAGGGATTCTGGGCCGGAATATGGGTAGCACTCATACTTTTTGGGAAACGCAATGGAACCCTTTATGGGGCGGCCATCCGTAAAATAGTGCTGTTTGTCATTATGTGTCAATGGACTGATGCAATTTGCACCAGAATTTCCAGTTTCATTGCAACCAAAACTAACGCTTGTGGGCCCTAAGGGGCCCATTAAGTTTTTAGGAACCTGGAAAGCTTAATACATCTTATCCGCCTCCTCTTCATTCAGCTCCAGTTCGCCGTGATGTACCGCCAGGCAGCGCCGGTATTTCTCTACCAGCATCTCCCGTAACAGTTCCGGTTCGTGCACCCTGATCCTGTCCAGCCCGTATGCCAGGAAGCCCACCAATTCCCGGCCGATGGTGCAGTGCAGGTGCAGCATATAGTTGCCGTTCGGCAAGGGCTCCCACTTCTGGGAGGCATGCCAGTAATAACGCATCCACGACTGGGCATAGTTGGCCGTGAATTCTATTTGAATCCGGTGCATGGTGCCGTCCTTCGGGTCCGATATGCCGAACACGACCTGCTTTTGCTTTTCGTAGTCGGGCAGCAGGTTTTTGCGGTTAAAGGTTTTGTTGGTCAGCAGGAACTTCGTTCCCCGGTCCACAGCGAACAGCATCAGCCGGCCCTGTTCGTCCAGTCCCGAAATGAAGGCCCTGCCCAGGTGAAAGACCAGTTCCATGGGATGGATCGGCAACGGGAAAGGATCCGGCGGCAGATGGATGTTGGCCGGGTTGATGGCAAGGGCTTCAATGACAATGGTGCGCTTGTTGTGCAGGGCCCAGATGTACTCTTCTACCTGCCGGTGCTCCGCTTCGTCGTAAATGTGCTGGAAATAATTGGTCCGGTGCAGGTACAGCTCATAGGTATCGATATATTGCTGGTACTTGCTTTTCGACAGCTCTTTATAGAAGATCTTTTCAAACTTCTCAATGGAAGACTTTCGGTTTTTGATCAGGCCGGGAGGGGCGAAGCACTTCAGCAGGTAGAAGGAAGTGATGTCGAACTGCGAGATCACTTCCTCGGCTTCTTCGTACTCCAGCTTCCAGGTTTTGCGGTTCTTTTCATCGTTGAACTCCACCACGTTCTCGCCTTCGGCGATCTGCAACGACTTCAGCTGGTTCAGGTCGCGGTACAGCTGGCGGTCGCTCACTTCGATACCTGCTCCCCGGGCCCACTTCGAAATGATTTCGATGGTGACGGGGCCACGGCGCAGCCGGTTATAGATACGAATCAGGCGTTCCAGGTGAGCAGACATGCTGCAAGTAAAATAACGGCGGTTCAATTAGATGCCAAAAGTGTGCAATGATTAGGTGGTTCCGGTGTTTGGCCTTAAGTATTCTAGCTGTAAATACTTACGCGGCTTCCAAAGCGGGAAACTCCCTATTATTGCATTACCTTAATTCTCCGCACATGAAACCCGGAACAAAGTTCATCCATGCCGGCATGAAGCCCGACCCTTCCACCGGCGCCATTATGACGCCCATTTACCAGACCTCCACCTTTGTGCAGGCCGCTCCCGGTGAGCACAAGGGCTACGAATATGCCCGTTCGCAAAACCCCACCCGTACGGCCCTGGAAGAGGCGCTGGCCCAGATTGAGAACGGCCGCTACGGACTGGCCTTCAGCAGTGGGGTGGCCGCTACCGACGCGGTGCTGCGGCTGCTGGTGCCGGGCGACGAGGTAATTGCCGGCCGCGACCTGTACGGGGGCACCTACCGCCTGTTCACCAAGGTGTTCGAACGCATCGGCATCCGGTTTCATTTCGTGGACATGAGCGACGTTACCAACGTGGCGTCCCTGCTCAACGACCGGACAAAGCTTATCTGGGTCGAAACCCCTACCAATCCCCTGATGAACATCGCGGACATTGCGGCCATTGCCTCCCTGGCCCGCGAACGCAAGGCGCTGCTGTGCGTGGACAACACCTTTGCGTCACCCTACCTGCAAAACCCCCTCGACCTGGGCGCCGACCTGGTGCTCCACTCCTCGACCAAGTACCTCGGCGGTCATAGCGACGTGATCCAGGGCGCCCTGATGCTGAATGATGGGGGCTTGCGGGAACAACTGTATTTTATCCAGAAAAGCTGCGGCGCCGTGCCGGGCCCGATGGATTGCTTTTTGGTGATGCGGGGCATTAAAACCCTGCACGTGCGGATGCAGCGCCACTGCGAGAACGGCGAGAAGATTGCCCACTTCCTGCGGAACCACCCCAAGGTAGCGCAGGTGTACTGGTGCGGTTTCGAGGACCACCCGGGTTATGCGGTGGCCCGCAAGCAGATGCGCGGCTTTGGCGGCATGATGAGCTTTACCCTCAAGGACGACAGCGTCGAGAATGCACGGCGGGTACTCTCCTCCACCCACCTGTTTGCCCTGGCCGAAAGCCTGGGGGGCGTGGAATCGCTGATCAACCACCCCGCCTCCATGACCCATGCCTCCATTCCCCGCGAAGAGCGCCTCAAAAACGGCCTGTCCGACTCCCTCATCCGCCTGAGCGTCGGCATCGAAGACGCCGACGACCTGATGGAGGATTTGAACCAGGCCATCGGGTGAGGAGGGAATTGGTTAATTGGTTCATTGGTTCATTGGGATATTAGGAAGGGGGTAGCCGCATTAATTCATTCAATTCGTAAATAATGACTCGGGTAAAGCATCTATTTCTTTTACTACTGGCCGCTATGGGCTTTACTTCTGTCTTTGGGCAGGAGACAAAGGTGTACCTGGTGCCTACCCTGCTGACCCTGCACCAGACCAACAAACAATACTCCTACGATTCGTTGCGGGCCGTGATCGGGCGGGCCCGCCCCGATGTAGTGGCCGTAGAGATCCGCCCCGAGGACATGGAGGCCGACTCGGCCTACTTCCGCCGCAACTATTCTTATGAAATGTGGATGGTGAAATACTGGTTCCCCTCCATTATTGTAAAAGGCATGGACTGGCTGGGCGACGACATCGCCGGCAAACCCATTCCCTACCGCTACTGGCAGGACGTGTCGCGGATCAAATACCTGCAGCGCCGCCTGGAGATCGACGAGGCGTACAGCGCCAAGCTGAAAAACTGCCAGCTATACGACGAGCAGCGCATGAGCTATTTCCGCTTCGGCACCCTGAAAAACATTTTCCGCAGCACCACCGACATTCTTACCAAATCCTACTTCGACTGCCTCCATGGCCAGCTCCAGGGCAGCGATTACGAAGAGCTGACCCGCTATTACGATAAACGCAACGCCACCATCCGGCAGAACGTCACCAATCTCATCAACGATAACAAGGGAAAGAATATCGTAGTGCTCACCGGCTATGACCGCTACCCCTATTTACTGGACCACCTGCGCCGCCAGGGGATCAAGGTGATGCAGCCGTAACCTGATGCTATTTTCACTTTAGTTGACCGGGAAACGGAAGCCCGCAGGGCTTCACTGTGAATAGCCCCGGGTGAAACCCGGGGTCAGCGGTATTGCACCACCACAACCCCAACGGGGTTGATTGTGGAACCCACAGCAAACGGACAACCCGGGATCGGAAAGGTTTTCCGAAGCATCCTTCTGGGTGGAAAACTGTTATAAATCGAACAGGACACAATCAACCCCTTCAGGGTTGTCGTGATAAACCTCGGCCGTCCCCGGGTTGCACCCGGGGCTATTCACAGTGAAGCCCTGCGGGCTTCTCCGGCTTTACATAAGTCTTTCCTCATCAGCAAAAGATGTGTCGTAAAGGTAACCATCTGGAAGAGGGGTGAGGCCCTACTTTTCCTTAAATGCCTTCGGCGTCAGGCCGAACTTCGACTTGAAGACCGTGGAAAAATAGGCCGGCGAGGAAAAGCCCACTTTGTAGGCGATCTCGCTGATGGTGGTGGCTTCGTGTTGTAGCAGGTATTTGGCCTTTTGCAGGCGGGTATTCAGGATGTAGTCGTTTACGTTGATGTTCATCAGGGCTTTGACCTTTCGGTACAGCTGTACCCGGGAAAGGTTCAGGGCTTTGCAGATGTCTTCCACGGTAAAGTCTTCGTTCGAGAGGTTGCTTTCCACCAGGCTGGCGAATTCGTTCAGGAACTTGCGGTCGGGCTTGCTGACCGTTTGCGTTTTCAGGGAGGCGGAGAGGTCGCCGGTAAAATGCTCCTTCAGGCGGGCCCGGTTCGCCAGCAGGCTGTGGACCGACTGCAGCAGGAACTGTACGTTGAAGGGCTTCGTAATGTAGGCGTCCGCTCCCTTCTTCATGCCTTCGATCTGCTGTTCCACGCTGGTCTTGGCCGTCAGCAGCAGCACCGGGATGTGCGAGGTGCGGATATCGTTTTTAAAAATCTGGGTCAGGGCCATGCCGTCCTTGCCGGGGATGACCACGTCGCAGATGATCAGGTCGGGGATGTTGTCAAAAGCCTGTTGCAGGCCCGATTGGCTATCAGCGGCTTCCAGCACTTCGTAGGCTTCCCGCAGGCGGCCGGCCACGAAGCCCCGCAGGTCGGCATTGTCCTCGATGATCAGTACGGTTTGCTCTTTTTCTTTCAGGGGGCCTTCGGCGGGTTCGGGCGATGCGGGTTGGGGAATGAGGTCGGCGGTGTAGATCTTTTCCTGTTCGTATACCACCGTCGGGGCGGCAGGAGTGGGCATTCGTTCCTGCTCTTCCAGGTGAGCATGGCCCAGGGGCAGGCGTATGGAGAAGGTGGTGCCTTTCCTCTTTTCGCTGGAAACGCTGATGCTGCCGCCGTGCAGTTGGATCAGCTCTTTCGAAAGGGCCAGGCCCAGGCCCGAGCCTTTATAGTTTTCGTAATCGCCCTGGTAAAACACTTCAAAGGCATGTTCGAGGGCCTCCGGCGACATGCCCACCCCGTTGTCCTCCACTTTTACCAGGGCCTCGGTGCCTTCCTCGTTTTTACTGACGTACATATGGATAAAGCCGCCGTCACCGGTAAACTTGAAGGCATTGGACAGCAGGTTGAAGAGGACCTTGTCGAGCATGGTGGCATCGAACCAGAGGGGGAGTTGGCGTTCGCCGGTGATCAGCCGCAGGTCGATGTTGCGCTTGTGGGCGATGCTTTTATACTGCTGCACGATCTCTGCCGCAAAGCTGACCAGGTCGGCTTCCGAGGCGCGGAGCTGCATTTTGGCCGCTTCGATCTTTCGGAAGTCCATCAGTTGGTTTACCAGCCGCAGCAGGCGCAGCACGTTCTTCTGAATGAGCGAAAGGCTTTGGTGGGCGGCGTACTGGGTTTTGGTTTTCTCCAGCAGCTCCTCCAGGGGGCCCAGGATCAGGGTCAGCGGGGTGCGGAACTCGTGGGAGATGTTGGTAAAAAAAGCCACCTTGGCCTCGTTGGCCGCCTGGGCGCGGGCCGACATTTCCTCCAGCTGGTCCTTCTGGTCCGAGATCTCCTGGTTGCGCAGGTGCAGCTGGCGGTTGATGCGGCGGTTCTGGTTCATGGAGTAGAAGGCGATGGCACCCAGGGCCAGCACCAGCAGGAGCGAGAAGGCCAGCACGTACAGCAGGGTGCGCTGGCTGTTGTAGATGCGCCGCTGTTCGGTCAGCATCTGCTGCTGGCGTTCGATGTCGTGCTGCTGGCTGCCGATCTTGCCGGCCTGCAACTGCATCAGCCGTACGTTGGAGGAGTCGATGACGGTAGTCTGCAGCAGGTTTTCCTTGGGAACGCTTTCTTTATGGAGCAGTTTGAGGGCCAGGCGGACGGCTTCCTCGCCGCCGGTGGGGTACAGCATGGTGGCGGTGAGCACGTTGCCGGCCACGAATTCCATGCCTGCTTCCGGTCCCGGCAGCCCGTCCACACCGATAATATAAGGTTTGCTCCCCGTGCCCCTGCTTTGAAACACTTCGTAGGCGTCCCGGGCCATCATGTCGTTATGGGCGAATACCAGCGATACGCCGGGATGCTGCGGCAGGGCGGCGGCCAGTTCGCGGCGGGCCTCCCGGGGCAGCCACTGGCCGTTGAGCTGCCGCACCACCTGCAGGCCGGGATGGCCCTTGAGGGCGTCCGTAAATCCCCGGTGCCGTTCGATGGCGGGGGAGGACCGGGGCAGGCCGGTGATCTCGATGATCGTACCCTTTCCGTTGAGCAGGTTAGCGGCGTACTGGCCGGCCATTTTCCCGATCTGGTAGTTGTCGCCGCCCACGTAGGCGGTATACAGGGGCGTGGAGATCTTGCGGTCCACCACGATGACGGGGATGCCTTTTTTATAGGCCTCTTCCACTACCGGGGTGAGCGGGTCGGCTTCGTTGGGCGAAATGATCAGCACGTCGGGCCGTTGCCGCAGCAGCTCCTTCAGTTGGGCTACCTGCCGGCGGCTGTCGCCCCCGGCCTGGCGGTACAGCAGGGAAATGTTGGGGTGGAAGGAAAGCTCGCGCTTCATTTCTTCCAGCATGGTCTTCCGCCACAGGTCCGATTCGATGCATTGCGAAAAGGCAATGATGTAGGGCTTGGGACGGGAAATGGAACAGGCCGGGAACAGGCCCGCCAGCAGGAAGGCATAGAGCACCCGCAGCAGGAAACGGTAGTGTCGTATTGTCAGCAATGGCAGCGGCATCGTTAAGCGGAAGATTTTAAGAATAGGGCAATAGGCAAGGTACGCCGATTCGGCTTCTTGTTTTCAAATATAGAGCGTTGCGTTTTGTCCGGTTTTATGGGCACCACGGGCCGGCCATCTTTTTAGCCTTTTGCCGGAAACGATTTTAAAAAGGCGGGATACAAATTTGAAAGCAGGGGTATTTATGGTAATCATATGAAATTTGAAATCTGCTGATTTATAGGTGTTTGTGAATTTTTTTGTCGATATCGCCGGAAAATAAGTTTTTGAAACAGGACACCCGGGTCTTTTCGGGCGGCGGATGGGATGTTTGCCGAAACATTGCTGCCGTATGAACAAAAGATTGCTGCTCCCCCGGAGCTTTCTCCCCCGCCCGGGATGTTTCCCCTGCGCCCCTCCTGCTGCCTTTATTTCAGGCGTCGCTCCCTTATATGGTTTATTGTTTGTAGTGGGTCTTTTTTACCAAAGCCTTTTCCCCGCACCAGTGACCCATGTTCATTGACCTATCTTTCATTACACAAAATCTTGCTATATGACTTGCGATGCCGTATGCTATGGTGAAATTCTTTGGGACGTCCTTCCCGGCAAAGCCCTTCCCGGCGGCGCTCCCATGAATGTCGCTTACCACCTGAAAAAGCTGGGCGCCCACCCGGCGCTGATCTCCCGTGCCGGCAACGACGCCTGGGGCGAAAAGCTGATACATGTCCTTTCCGATAGCGGTCTTCCTACGGATTACGTGCAGACCGACGACCGGCACCCGACCGGCCTGGTCAATGCCTCCGTCGGGGACCATAACGAAGTGACCTACGAGATCGTGCAGCCCGTTGCCTGGGACTTTATTGATTGGCAGCCATCCTTCCCCGCCCTGCTGGCCGGGGCCGAATACTTCATCTTCGGCAGCCTCACCTCCCGCAGCGCGGCCTCCCGCCACACCTTATTCCGCCTGTTGGAAAATGCCCGGACGAAGGTGCTGGACATTAACCTGCGGCCGCCCCACTTCCAGCGCAGCGGCGTGGAGGCGCTGTTGGAAAAAGCCGATATCCTGAAAATGAACGAGTCGGAGCTGCAGCTCCTCTCCGGCTGGTACCACAGCCATCTAACCCCCGAAGCGGGCATGCGGCTGCTGCAGGACCGGTTCCATCTTCAGACAATCATTGTCACCATGGGCGGCGAAGGCGCCCAGGTACTGGATGGCGGCACCCTGCACCGCCACCCGGGTTACCCGGTGCAGGTATCCGATACTATTGGCAGCGGCGACGCCTTCCTGGCCGGCTTCCTGTACCACCGCTCCCGCGGCGCTTCCGTGGCGCAGTCCCTGGCCTTTGCCTGCGGGCTGGGCGCCCTCGTCGCCACTTATCCCGGCGCCTGCCCCGACTACCCTTTATCCGCCCTTACCCAGTTAATGAATGTCCCTTCCCCGTAGCAAAACAAACCACCTATAACGATTAAACAAACGATTATGCGTCCACTTGTCTATGTATGTTCTGCCCTGCTGCTGTCACTGGCGGCACAGGCGCAGGAAAAAAAAGTGACGGGCACCGTCACCAGCAAAACGGATAACAAGCCTATTCCCAATGCCACCGTCAAGGTAAAAGGAGGCGCCGCCGCCACCCAGACCAATGCCGCAGGCAGTTTCACCCTCACCGTTCCCTACGACTCCAGCACCGTGGTGGTGTCCAACATCGGTTTCGAAACCGTGGAAGCCCCCGCCACCGGCACCACCAGCCTCTCCTTTTCGCTCAGCCCCCTGCCCCTTTCCCTGAACCAGGTGGTGGTGACCGGCTACACCGCCCAGCGCAAGGTAGACCTGACCGGGGCCGTAGCCGTGGTGGCCCTGGCTGAAGTAAAAGACATTCCTGCCGGCAACCCCATGCGGGCGCTGCAGGGACGGGTACCCGGCCTGTACGTGGAAGCAAGCGGCCAGCCCAACGGCGGCAACAGCCGCGTGCTGGTGCGCGGCCTCAACACCCTGGGCGACCCCAACCCGCTCTATATCATTGACGGCGTGCCCACCAAGCGGCCCGAAGTGTTTGCCAGCCTCAACCCCGGCTCCATTGCCTCGGTGCAGGTGCTGAAAGACGCTTCCGCCGCCTCCATCTATGGCGCCCGTGCCTCCAACGGCGTGATCATCGTCACCACCAGGGACGGCAAGGGCCGGGGCGGCGCCGAGAAGGTGAGCGTGCAATTCAATTCCAACGTGTCGGTGCAGACCGAAAAGCCCTGGCGCGAAAACGTGCTGACAGCCGAAGAGCGCGGACGGGCCCTCTGGCAGGGAGCCGTGAACGACCAGCGCGCCCTGGCCCCCGCCGACCGCAAGGGTCCCAATAACACCCTCTACACCTACGACTGGAACGGCGACTACAACAACCCGGTCCTGAACAAGGTCAATGTCGTTCCTTTTGTGGGCGGCGATCCCCTGCAGCCCGCCGGCAATACCGACTGGCAGGCCGAAGCCTATGAAAAAGCCATTGTTACCCAGCAGGACCTGACCCTGACCGCCGGCACCGGCCGCAGCAGCCTGCTTATCAACCTGGGCTATTTCAAAAACACCGGCATGCTGAAGTACACGGATTTCGAACGCTACAGCGCCCGCATCAACGCCTACACTTCTTTCCTGAACAACAAGGTGAAGATCGGCGAGAACCTGCTGGTGGCGAAAACCGGTCAGAAGCTGCAGGTAAACGACCTGGGCGGCGTGCCCACCACCGAGCTGGCCGTGACCCTGGCGCCCACCCTGCCCGTCTTCCGTACCGACGGCACCTATGCCGGTCCCATCGGCGCCGGTTATTCGGACCGCAACAACCCGGTGCACATGCAATACCTCAACCGCTGGGACAAGAACAACCTGCTGACCGGCTTCGGGAACGTGTATGCCGAAGTGACGCCGGTCAAAAACCTGGTACTGCGGACCAGCCTGGGCGTAGACTTCCAGGATGCGCTGACCAAGGACCTGGAACCCGCCTTCGTGGAAGGCTTCCTGAGCCGCAGCATCAACAGCCTGACGCAGCAGCAAACCAAAAGGCTCGGCCTCACCTGGACCAATACCGCCAACTACCAGCTCGAGACCGGCGACCACCGCCTCGGCCTGCTGGCCGGCACCGAAGCCATCCGTGAAGACATGCAGTCGTTCGGCGCTTTCCGCGAAGGCTTCGCCATCGAAGACGAGAATTATTACACCCTGGATGCCGGCACCGGCCGCAGCACCAACAACGGCCAGGAATCGGGCTACCGCCTGTTCTCCCTGTTCGGAAAGGTCAACTACGGCTATTCCGACCGCTACCTGGCCTCCGCCACCCTCCGCCGCGACGGCTCTTCGCGCTTCGGCTCGCAAAACCAGTACGGCATCTTCCCCTCCCTTACCCTGGGCTGGCGCATCAACAACGAAGAATTTTTCAAGAACCTCCGCAGCGTTTCCAACCTGAAGCTGCGGGCCGGCGTCGGCCGCGTGGGCAACCAGGAGATCGGCGACGTGGCCCGCTTTGGCCTGTACAAACCCAACTACGGCACCCTGTACAACAATGGTGTGGGCTTCCCCGGCCAGTGGCTGAACGTAGGCACCGCCTACGACCTGGCCGGCGCCAACCAGGGCACCCTGCCCTCGGGCTATGTGCAGATCCAGGGCGAGAACCAGAACCTTAAATGGGAATCGACCGGCGAGGTGAACGTGGGAGTGGACTTCGGCTTCCTGAACGAAAAGATCGCCGGCTCGTTCGACTACTTTGCCCGCAAGACCAGCGACATCCTCCTGCAGCCGCCGGTAGCCGGGGCCGTAGGCGAAGGCCGCCTGAAGTACCTGAACGGTGCTACCAAGAGCAATAAAGGCTGGGAGCTGTTATTGAGCTACGCCAGCAAGTTCCAGGGTATTAACTACAGCATCACGGCCAATGCCGCCCAGTTCCGGGACCGCATCACCGAGCTGCCCGAAGAAGTACGGACCGCTTATCCCGGCAACGTGGAAAAATCCATCGTAGGCCAGTCGCAGCTCGCCGTATTCGGCTACCGCACCGACGGCATCTTTCAAAGCCAGGACGAGGTGGAAAAGCATGCCGCCCAGACCGGCAAGGGCATCGGCCGCATCCGCTACAAGGACCTGAACGGCGACAATAAGATCGACGCCCTGGACCAGGACTGGCTGGGCACGCTTCTGCCGAAGCTGGAATACGGCCTACGCCTGGACCTGGATTATAAAAACTTCGACCTGTCGATCTTCGGTTCCGGAGTGGCCGGCAAAACCGGGTACGACCCCGCCAAACAGTTCAATTCGTTCCTGTCGGTAAACCAGAACAACGGGCCCGGCGTGCTGCATGCGTGGACGCCCCAGAACACCGGTTCCAAAACGCCCATGCTGTCGCTGGTGAATGCCAATGACGAATACCGCACCTCCGACTTCTTTATGGTCAACGGCTCCTATTTCCGCCTGCGCAACGTGCAGCTGGGCTATGCGCTGCCCAAGGCACTCATCTCTAAGGCTAAAATGGAATCCCTGCGCCTCTATGTCATCGGCCAGAACCTGTTTGTCCTGAAAAACAAGGAATACACCGGCAAGGACCCCGAGCGCATCGGCGGGTTTGCCAACTGGCCCCAGCCCACCACTTATACCCTGGGCCTGAACGTAACCTTTTAACCTGCAACTCCCCAAAGACAAAAAGCTCATGAAACATACCGCATTGAAACTATTCGTGGCGTCGGCGCTTCTCCTCTCCGCCGGCTGCAAAAAATACCTCGATTATACCCCCAAAGGCACCCTGTCGGAAGACCAGCTTTCCGCGCCTGATAAAGTGGACGGCCTGGTGACGGCCGCCTATGCCGCCATCGGCAACGATTTCTGGGACGGCCCCATCACCAGCATGTGGGTGTACGGAAGCGTGCGCTCCGATGACGCCTACAAAGGCGGCGGCAGCGTGTCGGACGTGGGCGAATACAACAACCTCGAGCAGTACAACCTGACCACCCCCACCAACAACGGCAGCACTACGGGCTTTCCCAACACCTGGACCCGGGCCTTTGCCGCCATTTCCCGCGCCAACTTCGCCCTGCAAAAGCTGAACAACCTCACCGACGCCCAGATGCCGGCAAGAGCCGTCCGCCAGGGGGAGGCCCGCTTCCTGCGGGGGCACATGCACTTCCTGCTGAAGGTGCTGTTCAAGTACGTGCCCTATATCGATGAGAGCCTGTCGGAAGAGCAGATCCTGAAAACCTCCAACCGCCAGTACACCAACGACCAGCTGTGGAACAAGATCGCCGAGGACTTCCAGTTTGCCATCGACCACCTGCCCGAAACGCAGCCAGAAGCGGGCCGGGCCAACAAGCTGGCCGCCAAGGCCTACCTGGCCAAGCTGCGGCTGTACCAGGCCTACGAGCAGGACGAAAAGCACAACGTAGTCGCCATCAATAAAAATCGGTTGAGCGAGGTCGTGAGCCTCACCTCCGACGTGATCAATTCCGGCAAGTATGGCCTGAACGACGACTTTGCCAAAAATTTCCTCTATGGCTTCGACAACAGCCGCGAGTCGGTTTTTGCCGTCCAGTACTCCATCAACGACGGCACCCAGATCGGGAGGCTGAGCATGTCCACCAGTCTCAATTACAGCCTGGCGCCGCAGTACGGCTGCTGCTGGTTCCACATTCCTTCGCAGAACATGGTGAACGCCTTCAAGACCGACGCCAACGGTCTGCCGCTCTTCGACACCTACAACGAGGTGGCCCTGACCGACGCCCAGCTGACCGCCGGCGGCGCTTCGGTGGATCCCCGCCTGGACCATACCGTAGGCGTACAGGGGCATCCCTTCAAGTACAATTCCTCCATTTTGTACAACCATAGCTGGGAGCGGATCCCCGAGTTGTACGGCGGCTTCGGCAACATGAAGGAACAACAGGAAGCCACCAGCGCGGGCTTTAAAAAGATAGGCCCCTTCTACGGCAGTGCGGCCAACATGGATGTGATCCGCTATGCCGACGTGCTGCTGATGAAGGCTGAAGCCCTGATCGAGCTGGACCGTCCGGCTGAGGCCCTGCCGCTGATCAATGAAGTGCGGCGCCGCGCCAAGGGCAGCACCCAGCGCACCCGCCTGGCCAACGGCTCCGCCCCCTCGAACTACCTGGTGAACGAGTATGCCGGCGGCGCTGCCTGGACAAAGGACTATGCCCGCAAGGCCCTCCGCTACGAGCGGCGGATGGAGTTCGCCATGGAAAGTCCCCGCTTCTTCGACCTGGTACGCTGGGGCATAGCGGCGGAAACCCTGAACGCCTACCTGGCGAAGGAAAAGACCCGCCGCACCTACCTGTCGGCGGCCGGCTTTACCAAGAACCGCGACGAATACCTGCCCATTCCGCAAAAAGAGATCGATTACACCAAAGGCTTATACCAACAAAACGCAGGTTATTAACCACGCGCTAAAAACAGAACCTATGTATGTAGAAACAAAAAACAGCGTGGCAATGGCCGCAGCGGGCCCGGAAGCCGCTGTCACGGGCTACGCGGTACGCATCTCGCTGATCGCTGCTTTGGGCGGCTTCCTCTTCGGCTTTGAAACGGC
>NZ_JBBBEI010000027.1:0-72656 GCF_037132455.1 Huijunlia imazamoxiresistens
GCCAATGCGGTGGGCTTTTCCCCGGCCCTGGGCGCCTTCATCATGGGCTCCATCCTGGCCGAGACCACCAAGGCCGAGAAGATCGAGCACCTCATAAAGCCTGTAAAGGACCTGTTCGGGGCCATCTTCTTTGTATCGGTGGGCATGCTCATCGACCCGGGCATGCTGCTTACCTACGCCGGCCCCATCTTCCTGCTCTGCGCCGTGACCATCGTGGGCAAGGTGTTCAGCACCGCTATCGGCGCCCTGCTGTCGGGGCAGCCCCTGCAGCGCTCCATCCAGGCGGGCTTCAGCCTGGCCCAGATAGGGGAGTTCTCCTTTATCATCGCCACCCTGGGCCAGACCCTGCAGGTGACCAGCGGCTTCCTGTATCCCATAGCCGTAGCGGTATCGGCGGTGACTACCCTCACTACCCCTTACCTCATCCAGTCGTCGGGCAGCTTTTACCACTGGCTCTACCACCGCCTGCCCCGCCGGCTGGTGGCCCGGATGGACCGCTACAGCTCCGAAACGAAAAAGATTACGCTGTCCAGCGAGTGGAAGGTGTATGTGCGTTCGACCATTATCAATACCCTGCTGCTCTCCATCCTGATCGTAGCCCTCATCTTTATTGCCTCGGAATACGCCCTGCCCTGGATCGACCGGGAGGGCGGGTCGCTGGCGCTGAAGATCGGCACCGCCTTCCTGACGCTGGTCGTGCTGATGCCCTTCCTGTGGGCCCTGGCGGTAAAAGGCGCTTCGGAGGCCCACGCCAACGTGATCTTTACCGCCCGCTACAAAGGACTGGTGTTCGTGGTGCGGATGGTGAAGCTGGGACTGGCAGCCTTTTTTATCGGCTTCCTGTTAAAGCGCTTTTTCAATCCCTATGCGGGCATCCTGGTGACGGCCCTGATGATCACGCTGATCCTGCTGTTTTCGGACCGCATCCGGGATTTTTACAAATGGATCGAGGGCCGGTTCTTTTCCAACCTCAACCAGCGGGAGATCGAGGCCGCCCAGAGTAACCGCCAGGAGCTGGCCCCCTGGAATGCCCATATCGTGCCGGTGGATGTGCCGCCCTTTGCGCCCTGCGTGGGCAAAACCCTGCTGGAGCTGCGCTGGCGCGAAACCACGGGCATCAACGTGGTGCTCATCCGCCGCGGAGACCATTCCATTCCCGTGCCCGGCAAGGAACAGGTGGTTTTTCCCGGCGACCGGCTGCTGGTGCTGGGGACCGACCACCAGGTTCAGCGGCTGAAGGTGTTTTTGCGGGCAGGCGAAACCGCCGTGCTGGAAGGCCACAGCAGCGAAGTGGCCCTGCACCAGTACGTGATCCGGGAAGATTCGGCGGTCAGCGGCCGCACCATCCGCCAGACGGGCTTAAGGGAAAAAGCCAAGGCGCTGGTGGTCGGCGTGGAGCGGGGCGGCGAGCGCTTCCTGAACCCCGAATCTGAATTCGCCCTGCAAACCGGCGATATCGTCTTCGTCGTCGGCGACAAAAAACAACTGGCCCGGGTGTTCGTGAACCGGGAAGGGTGAAGGGGCAATGGACAATAGGCAATAGACAATGGGCCATAGACAATAGACAATGGGCAATGGAAAAATTCCTGTAACTTTTTAACCGGAACCATCAGCAAATCTGATAAACAGGAGCACGCACAACTCAGGAACTCAGGAACATAGAAACTCAGGAACCAACTCGTAAACTCAAAAAGAATGAAAGCCCCAACCGGTAGTTCATTGCAATGCAAAGGCTGGATACAGGAGGCGGCGCTGCGCCTGCTGCTGAACAACCTCGATCCCCAGGTGGCCGAGAAGCCGGACGAGCTGATCGTGTACGGCGGCAGGGGCAAGGCGGCCCGCAATCCCGAAGCCCTGCACCGCATCATTGCCGCCCTGAAGGTGCTGGAGAACGACGAGTCGCTGCTGGTGCAGAGCGGCAAGCCCGTGGCCATTTTCAAAACCCATCCCGATGCGCCCCGCGTGCTGCTGTCCAACTCGCAACTGGTACCGCACTGGGCCAACTGGCAGCACTTCGACGAGCTGGAGCGCAAGGGCCTGATGATGTACGGGCAGATGACCGCCGGCAGCTGGATCTATATCGGCTCGCAGGGGATTGTCCAGGGCACCTGGGAGACGTTTGCGGCCGTGGCGGCCCGGCATTTCGGCGGTTCGCTGAAAGGGCGGCTGGCCGTGACCGCCGGCCTGGGCGGCATGGGCGGTGCCCAGCCGCTGGCCGTGACCATGAACGAGGGCGTGCTGCTGGCGGCCGAAGTGGAGCGCTCCCGCATTGAAAAACGGATCGAAACAGGCTACTGCGACCTGTTTTTCCAAGACCTCGATGCCGCCATCGACCGGGCCCTGGAGGCAAAGGAAAAAGAAGAACCCCTGTCCATCGGGTGGATGGGCAATGCCGTGCACCTGCTGCAGCGGCTGGCCGACCGCCAGGTGACCCCCGACGTGCTGACCGACCAGACCTCGGCCCATGACCCCCTCTACGGCTACTGGCCCCACGAAATAACCTTCGAAGAAGCCCTGGCCCTGCGCCAGGCGGATCCGTCCCAATACCTCGGGCTGGCCGGCCGTTCCATGTACCGCCATGTACAGCTGATGCTCCAGCTGCAAAGCCGGGGGGCCGTCACCTTCGATTACGGCAACAACATCCGGGCCCGGGCGCAGGAGGCCGGCCTTTCCAACGCTTTTGACTTTCCCGGCTTTGTGCCGGCCTATATCCGGCCGCTGTTTTGCCAGGGCAAGGGCCCGTTCCGTTGGGTGGCCCTCAGCGGCGACCCGCAGGATATTGCCGTTACCGACGACGCCATCCGCTCGCTCTTCCCCCATAATACCGCCTTGCTGCGCTGGCTCGACCTGGCCCGCGAAAAGATCGCCTTCCAGGGATTGCCCGCCCGCATCTGCTGGCTGGGACAGGGCGAGCGGGAGCAGGCCGGCCTGGCCTTTAACGAACTGGTACGCACCGGCCGCGTCCGGGCGCCCATCGTCATCGGACGAGACCACCTGGATACCGGCTCGGTGGCCTCGCCTTACCGCGAAACCGAAGGCATGCCGGACGGCAGCGATGCCGTGGCCGACTGGCCCCTGCTCAACGCCCTGGTGAATACCGCCGGCGGCGCCAGCTGGGTCAGCCTGCACCAGGGCGGCGGCGTGGGCATGGGCTACAGCATCCATGCCGGCATGGTCATCGTGGCCGACGGCACGGAGGCGGCGGCGGCCCGCCTCTCCCGGGTGCTGCGCAACGACCCCGGCCTGGGCGTGATCCGCCATGCCGACGCCGGCTACGAAGAGGCTGCAAAAATCGCGGAGCAGCACGACCTGCTGCTGGAAAAACGACTGCAGTGACGACCCTTATTTCCGATATCAAATCTCTGGTAAATGTGCGGCAGGAAAGCACCCCGCTGCGCGGACGGGAGCTGGCGCATTTGCCCTGCCTGGACAACGCCTACCTGATCGTGGAAGACGGCGTCATTGCCGCCTTCGGCAGCATGGAGACGCTCCCGTATCCTCCCGGGCACTTTCAACAGCATATCCATGCCGCGAAGCGGCTTCTGTTGCCCTGCTGGTGCGACAGCCACACCCACCTGGTATTTGCCGGCAGCCGGGAAGAGGAGTTCGTGGACCGCTTAAAAGGCCTTTCCTATGCCGAGATCGCTGCCAGGGGAGGAGGGATCCTGAATTCCGCCGCCCGGCTGAACGCCACTTCCGAGGACGAGCTGTTCCGGCAGTCGTGGCAGCGCCTGCAGGAAGTGATCGCCCAGGGCACCGGCGCCATCGAAATCAAAAGCGGCTACGGGTTGACGGTAGAAGGGGAGCTGAAGATGCTCCGCGTTATCCGGCGGTTGCGGCAAAAGGCCTCCATCCCCATCAAAGCCACCTTCCTGGGCGCCCACAGCATCCCCCGCGCTTACCAGGACAACCGCCAGGGCTATATCGACCTGCTGCTGAACGACATGCTGCCGCAGGTGGCGGCGGAACGGCTGGCCGACTACATCGACGTGTTTTGCGAAGAGGGCTTTTTTACCCCCGAAGAAACCGAACAGATTTGCCGTGCCGGCCTGCGGTACGGCCTGAAGCCGAAGATCCACGCCAACCAGCTGCACGCTTCCGGGGGCGTACAGGCCGGCGTACGGCTGGGGGCCGTGTCCGTAGACCACCTGGAGTGTATGGACGATGCCGCTATAGCGGCGCTGTCCGGTTCTGCTACCGTGGGTACGCTGCTGCCCACGGCCGCCTTCTTTTTGCGCATGCCCTACCAGCCGGCCCGCGAGCTCCTCGAACGGAACTGCGCCCTGGCCCTGGCCTCGGACTACAACCCCGGTTCCTCGCCCTCGGGTAATATGAATTTCGTGGTGGCGCTCAGTTGCATCCAGATGCGCCTGCTTCCCGAGGAAGCGGTGAACGCCGCCACCCACAACGGGGCCTGCGCCATGGAAGTGCAGCAGGAGGTGGGCAGCATTGCCTTGGGCAAAAAAGCAAACCTTATGCTCACCAGGCCCCTGCCTTCCCTGGCCTTCCTGCCTTATGCTTTCGGCAGTAACCTGATCGAACAGGTGTTGATTAACGGGGAGGGAATTGGTTAATGGGGGTATTGGATAATTGGGAATTTGGAGCGCTTCCAAAACAAAAAGGCCTTGCAAGTGGATAACCTGCAAGGCCTTTTTATAAATGCTGTAGGGGAAGGAGTCGAACCTCCACGGGGCCATTAGAAGCAGCACAAGTGCTGTTTTTATCCGGTGATCCCCACCCCCGAGACAAGAGGGCATGTCTGCCAAAAATTTCATCACCCCACAGTGTAAAGAGCTTGTTGTTCTTTGTGAGCACAAAATTAAGAGCCCGATCCATTCCTTCAAAATAATTCAACCAAACTTTTGAAACTTTATAATTTATTCAATAAGTGAGGGATTTTTTGGCTTTTTTGTCCATTGGGGCTGCCGTAATATGCCTGCTGGTTGAATATTAACGAATCGGGCCGGTTGTGCCGATCCCGGCCGGAATGAAATTAAGGAGTATGGGGACCCACTTTTCGGGGGAGCACCGCCGCATCACCCACACTTTTTTCCGGGAAATCCCGCCTATGTGAATCATCAGAATAGCTTATCTTGTTGCATGCATATACCACATTTTAAGACGTACGCCCGGCAGCAGGTTTTGTCGTTGACCAACCAGCGCCGGTTCGAAACCAAGCTGGGTGAGCGACTGGAAGTGCTTGCCGACAAAGACGTTGCTGCCGCCATACCGAATTTGAAAGCTAAGTATGTACTGTTAGGCATACCCGAAGACATCGGCGTGCTCGCCAACATGGGACAGGCCGGCACCAGCACCGCCTGGCTTTCCTTCCTGGAAGCTTTCCTCAACATCCAGAGCAACGACTTTTTATCCGGCGACGAGATCGCCCTGGCCGGCTATTTCGACTTCGACGACCTGAAGTTCGTCATCGACAAAAACGCCACCACCCATGAGGAGCGCATCGACGCCTACCGCCATGCCGTCAATACCATCGACGCGGAAGTGGAAGGGCTGATCAAACACATCGTCGCCGCCGGCAAGTTCCCCATCGTCATCGGCGGCGGCCACAACAACGCCTACCCGCTGCTGAAAGGCGCCGCCAAAGGCCTGTACCAGCTGCAGAAGGTGCCGCTGACGCAGATCAACTGCATCAACCTCGACGCCCACAGCGACTACCGCCCCGCCGAAGGACGCCACAGCGGCAACGCCTTCCGCTATGCCGAGGACGACGGCTTCCTGCAAAAGTACTTCGTCGTAGGCCTGCACGAAAACTACCTGCCCCAGAACATCTGGGACGACCTGGTGAACAACCCCTTCATGGACTGCATCACCTTCGAAGACATTTTCGTGCACGAAAAGCGCACCTTCCAGCAGGCCGTCATGGATGGCATCGGCTTTACCGACGATTCTTTCTGCGGTATCGAACTCGACCTCGACGCCGTAGAACAAACCCTTAGCAGCGCCATCACCCCCAGCGGTATTTCCACCATCCAGGCCCGCCAGTACGTGGACCTCTGCGCCACCCATGCCAACGCCTGCTACCTCCACATCTGCGAAGGCGCCGCCCGCATGGCCAACAGCATCCAGGAAGACCATACGGGAAAGCTGATTAGTTATTTAGTCACGGACTTTATCAAAATGTCCGGAGAGCGGGAGTAGTTTACGAGTTGGAGGGAAGTTCCTGAGTTCATGGTTCTCCTGTGTTCGAATTTGCCGGACGGAAGAAACTACAAAAGTCTTTGAGACTTTTGTAGTTTTTGTTTTTTCAGGCAGCTTCCTCTCGCAGTTACGCCAACTCAGGTACTCAGGAACTTCCTTCCAACTCGTAAACCAGTGCTCAGAAGTCCTGTTCGATATTCACTTTCGGAAGCAGCTTTTCCAGTTCGCGGTTGTATTCCCCTTCGTCGATCTTGCCTTCCTGGTACAGGAGGTTCAGCTGTTCGTAGGCGTGGGTGGCCTCGGCGGTCTCGGCCAGGTGCGGGTATTGGTAGCGGATGATGCTGGAGGGATAGCGGTAGAGGTAATTGTAGATCTCCTGCCGGATGGCCTGCTGGTGCTTCTTGGTGGGCGTGTCCCAGTAGCGGTCGGTCTTTACCTGGAATAAAAACAGCAGCCACTGCACGATCAGGATGAGGATGCCCATGCACAGCAATATAATCAGGAGGCTGTCGGCCATGCGGTATCGAAAATTGTTTTAGGTGGATTTGCGGCTACTAAATTAATAAAAGCACCCAACTTCCCCTCTTACCTTCTTCCTTTATACAGCTTGAATCGGATAAATTTTTCCAGCTCCACGGCGAAAAATATGATGAGCGAAATGCCGATACAGGCCAGCAGCTCGTTCAGCGACAGCGCCTCGATGGAAAAGACGTCCTGCAGCGCCGGGGTGTACATCAGCAACAACTGCAGCACGAAGGTGAGGGCTACGGCGCCCAACAGGGGCTTGTTGGCAAAAAAGGCGTTGCGGAACAGCAGGCGGTTGTCGCTGCGGATGGCCAGCACGTGCGTCAGCTGGCAAAAGCACAGCACGGTGAACACCATCGTCTGCCAGCGCGGATTTTCTGCCTCCATGGCCCAGGCCTGGGTGCTGAGGGTCAGGATGCCGATCAGCAGCCCCACCCACAGGATGTGCCAGCCCAGCCCGCCGGCAAAAATGCTTTCGTTGGGGTGCCGCGGCGGTCGCTTCATCACGTCGCGTTCCACCTGCTCGTTGGCCAGCGCCAGGGCCGGCAGGCCGTCGGTCACCAGGTTGATCCACAGGATGTGGATGGGCAGCAGGGGGATGGGCAGGCCGAAGAGCGGGGCCAGGAAGATGGTCCAGATCTCGCCGCTGTTGCCCGTCATGATGTAGCGGATGAATTTGCGGATGTTGTCAAAGATCCGGCGGCCTTCGCGCACGGCGTTGACGATGGTGGTAAAGTTGTCGTCCAGCAGGATCATGTGCGCGGCTTCTTTGGAAACGTCGGTGCCGGTGATGCCCATGGCCACGCCGATGTTGGCCCGTTTCAGGGCGGGGGCGTCGTTGACGCCGTCGCCGGTCATGGCCACGTACTGGTGTTGCTGCTGCAGCGCTTTGACGATGTTCAGCTTTTGTTCCGGCGATACCCGGGCGTATACCTTGATGTGGAGCACCTGCCGGCTGAGTTCCTCCTCCGGAAGGGCTTCCAGCTCCGTGCCGGTCACGATCCGGTCGTCCTTGCCGGAGATCAGTCCCAGCTCACGGGCAATGACGCCGGCGGTGATGGGGTGGTCGCCCGTGATCATGACCGGTACGATGCCGGCCGTTTTGCATTCTTCCACCGCCTGTTTCACCTCCGTGCGCAGGGCGTCGCTGATGCCCACCAGTCCGAGGAGCACCTGTCCGGTTTCCAGGCCGGCGGCTTCTTCTTTGCCGGGCAGCGCCTCGATCAGCTTGTACGAATAAGCCAGCACCCTTTCGCCTTCGCGGGCAAATTCATCGGCTTTTTCACGGCTGTTGGCCAGGGTGTCGGGGCGGCAGCTGGCGGCGACGGACTCCAGGGCGCCCTTGGTGAGCACCAGGAACTTTCCTTCCGGGCGCCGGTGCACGGTGGTCATCATTTTGCGGCCCGAATCGAAGGGCAGCTCGAATACCCGTTCCATGCGGTCCAGCCAGGAGGGATCGTATTCTTTCTGGTTCCGGGCGTATTCCACTACCGCCACTTCGGTGGAGTCGCCCTGAAGGGTACCGTCCGGGGCTTTTTTGGTGTCCTGGTTGGCGGCCATGCCGAACAGGAACAGTTCGCGGCCGGTCAGCTCCAGGCCGGCCGGGACAAATCCCTTGGGTTCCCATGCCTGTTTGACCTTCATTTTGTTCTGGGTGAGCGTGCCGGTCTTGTCGGTGCAGATGTAGGTGACGGAGCCCAGGGTTTCCACGGCCGTCAGCTTGCGCACCAGGGCGTTCTTGCGCACCATGTTGCGGGCCCCCAGGGCCAGGGCGATGGTGATGACGGCCGGCAGGGCTTCGGGGATGGCGGCTACGGCCACCGAAATGGCGGTCAGCAGCATCCGCACGGGGTCTTCACCCCGGATGAGGCCGAACACGTAAATGACCAAGCAGATGATGATGACGCCTATCGACAGCTTGCGGCCGAAGTCGGCCAGCCGTTTTTGCAGGGGCGTCGCCTGTTCCCCCTCCTGCAGCATCTGGGCAATGGCACCGATCTCGGTTTGCATGCCGGTGGCCGTCACGATGCCCTGGCCCCGCCCGTAGTTGACCAGGGTGTTTTTGTAGGCCATGTTCACCCGTTCGGCCAGCGGGGTCTTTTCTTCCTGCAGGAGGTCGGTGCTTTTATCCACCGCCAGCGATTCGCCGGTCAGGGAGGCTTCCTCTATTTTCAGGGCATGGCTTTCCAGCAGCCGCAGGTCGGCAGGGACCACGTCGCCGGCTTCCAGGAAGACGATATCGCCCGGCACCAGTTCAGGGGAAGGAATCTGGACAAAGCGGTTGTCGCGTTTGACCCGGGCAAAGGGGGTGGACATTTTCTTCAGGGCTTCCATGGCCTTCTCGGCCCGGTACTCCTGCACGAACCCTACGATGGCATTGATGATGACGATGAACAGGATCACCGCGGCGTCCTTCATTTCCCCGATCACGCCCGAAACGATGGCCGCGGCGATCAGGATGAGGATCATGACGTCCTTGAACTGCAGCAGGAACATCAGGACGGGCGATCGTTTTTTACCTTCCGACAACCGGTTGGGCCCGTATTGCTCCAGGCGCCGGGCAGCCTCGGCGGGCGCCAGGCCCGTGGCGTCGCTTTCCAGTTGGCGGAGGGCGTCCCCAATACTCATCAAGTGCCAGTTCATGTTCCTATGGTTAAAAATGAAGAAATGGGCACGGGAAAATGGGGCACGGCAAGGCCCTTTTGCTCCTGCTTAAAGTTTCGTGCCGCGCCGGCCACAAGGAGGGCGGGCTACCTGCAACCCCATGGATATCAACAGGTCCCGCGGCCGGCAATTGGACTGAGGGTTTTTATTTATGTTGATAATTATTTAAGTAAAGATTGGGAAAACTTCAACGCAGAGGTTGTAGCTTTGCAGTTTCGAAAGAGACCTACTAACTATCGTAAACCATATGTCGTTCCTATTTTCCACAACGTTTTATGTACACGGAAACCCGGTAAGTTACCATATTTATCTGGACAAGGCTACCCGCAAGTACTTTTTTAAGCCGACCCTGTACACCAACCGGAACATTTATCCCCCTTCTTTTTATGCCCAGCGGCAGGAAGCCAACTGGACATTTGAAGGCCTGGCCGACCTGGAGCTCCAGGAGCAGGCTGCCGAAGACATGAGCATGTACCACAGCATCGAGCCTGCCTAAAGGCGGCTCCGGTTAATGATCCTCTGGATTTTTCAGGTTATTCTTTTTGGTCCGTTTTGTAACCCGGCAACCGGGTAGCGGCCAGACCCATCAGCGCCCGTTACAGGGGCTTATTGGGAAGCAGCCCGGCAAAAGAGCTTTCCGTGGCACTGGCGGAAGCAGGCGTGAGGGATAGGGTGCGTGGCTATAGGGCGGACGGGACAGTCTTTTGTCCCAAAAACGCTTCCTGCAGGTCCGAGGTTACCGCTCAGCGGCGGCCCGGATCGCTTCTCGCCCCGGTTCCTTTTACCGCTTCCCCGCTTTTAAATTGTTCCCTGGTGGCATATCCCAGGTCGTCCAGCAGGTCCTGGTGTTCTTCGTTGCCGCTCCAGTGCCGGCCGCCCAAAATGCCTTTCAATACGATGGGGGGCACGGTTTCGGGCGCGCCCTTGTAGCGGAGCAGTTTCGCTTCAAAGGAGGTGCCGTCCAGGCTGGAAACATTGTAATGGGCCAGGTTTCCCTGGAACAGGGTAACACTAATGAATTCCATAATAAACAAATGTCATAACTGATCAGTGACAAACTTGGTGCCCCGGCGCCCGGCTGTGCCGGCCCGAAGGGGCCGGCGGGCGGCGGCCTGTTGCCAGGGCCTTCGAGGGGGCACTGCCCCTGCGGACCCTGTTGCTGTAGCGTTCCGGTTGTCAGGCAGTTGCCGCCTCCGGGGCCGGGAAGCGCTTCCTGGAGGCGGCGGTGGAATGCGGATCGGCAGGGCCGCACTCCGGTTGCGGGTCCTTCTTTTTTGCTTTTTTCTTAGCTGGACAGTGAAGAAAAATCTCCCCAAATGAAGCCGTCACGGCAGAGGTTGGTAGCTTCTTTTCCCCGCAATGGGCCGCGAACGGCGGTTTGCCGGGGCGGGAAAAGAAGATGTCGAACTCTGCAATATTTACTGTATCTTAACAGTCGGAAGACAGATGAGCAATTGGCTGCTTCCTTAAAAACCCCACCATGCAACTCTACAAGCCCCATCCCTATATTGTATTAGTGGACGATGATGAAGATGAGCGCTACATCATGAACCATGCTTTTTCCCGGATCGGCTGGGCGGAGCATGTCAAATTTTTCGGTACTCCCGAAGAGCTTTTTCAGTACCTCAAAAACCTGCCCGATACTTCTTTTCCTTCCCTGATCGTACTCGACTACAACATGCCCAAGATCAACGGCATGGAAGCCCTGAGCTTTTTGAAAAAGCACGATGCCTTCCGCCATATTCCCGTTTCTGTTTATTCCACCAGTATCCCCCCGGGGCTGAAGGATAAATTGTTCGGGGTGGGCGCCCATTCGTGCCACGAAAAGCTGTTTGAAATTGCGGGTGCCATCGAGCTGGCCGGCACCCTCAAAAACATTGCCCAGGGAATCGGCGTGGCCGGCTGAGCCCCTCATTACCTCGGCCGGTTGAGGGACCGGATCGGGGCCGGCAAGGCCCTGTACGGCTCGCCGGGATGGGGTTTTTGTCTCTTTTCCCGCGGCCGGGTTCCTGCCGGAATTTTAATGCCGGGTTCTTTTAAAAGTGTACATTTATAGCTGGAATTGTCCAAATTGCTCATGCGCAGTAGCCCAAATGCCTGGTGTAGCAAAGGGTGTGACGTAGAGGAGAAAAGGCATCAGCGAAACCTGCTTCCTTGTATTTTCCCTGGACATACCGGCTTCCTGATTCTGAAACAGCTCCTTCTATCCCTGTGATTACGCCCGGAACAAGGGAAATGGGGGGGTACACCCCTGAGCAGGATCGTTCTTCCCGGAGACCTTTGGTAAAATAAAATAACTTCATTACCCTTGTCCGGAAACTGCCCGCGGGGCAGGCAGGGAAGGGGAGGCATCACGGTGGTGGCAGCGCCCGGCGGGGCGGTATCAGGACCGCCGGCAAACGGTTCCGCCCGCAGCCTTCCTGGGATAGGTACCGGTTTTACGCTACCTGCATAACAGAAAACAGGGCAATATAATGCAAGACAAAACCGAAATATTAGACAAACTGAACGAAGGGTTTTTGGAATTGGACAACGACTGCAGGATCATTTATGTGAATTCCAAAACGGAAGAGTTTTTCGGCAGGAAGAAGAGTGAGATGATGGGCCAACTGATCTGGGACCTGTTTCCCCAGGCCGCCGGCACCCCCCTGTTCCTGGCCATCGAAAAGGCCTGCAGCCAACGCATCCCCCTGCGTGGCGAATTCCTGCTGCCGTCCAGCGGCCGCTATATTTTTTCCTCCATCATGCCCAACGGCAACAGCCTCTACCTCCACTTTTACGATATCCAGGAAGCCCGGGAAGCCCACCGCATGCTCAGCGAAAGCGAGGAACACTTCCGCACCCTGGTGGAAAATACCCCGGATGCCATTTCCCGCTGGAACCGCGAGCTCAAACTGATTTATTCCAACCCCGCCTTCAGCCAGAAGATCGGCGTGGGCCACCCCAACCTCTCGGGCCGCACCGACCCCGGCACCGGCCTGCCCCTGGAAATTGCCCACCGCTGGCGGCGCAAGCTGCAACAGGTGTTCGACAGCGGCGTCCCTGCCGAGGATTATGACTTTTACCCCGCCCGCGACCAGACCACCGTCTACTTTTTTACCCGCATGGTGCCCGAGTTCGGTCCCGACGGCGCGGTGGAAACCATCCTGTCGGTTTCCCGCGATGTGACCGAGATGAAAAAGGTGGAGAACGAGCTGATGGAAAGCCGCCATTTTATCCGCGAGATCACCGACGCGGCCCCCGAGATCACCTACGTGCTGGACATTACCTTCAACAAAATGGTGTATGCCAACAACCGCATCCACGAAGTGTTCGGTACAGCGGAAACCACCGGCTACCAGCAGTTCAACCTGTTTGAAAAAATGGTTCACCCCGACGACCGCGCCCGCATGCGGGAGCACCTGGACAAGCTGGCAGGACTGCGCAACAACGAAAAGAAAGAGCTGCGCCTGCGCCTGCGGGTGGCCGGCGGCGGCTGGCACTGGTTCCGCTTCCAGGACCGGGTATTCAAGCGGCACGAAGACGGCCGGGTGTCGCAGATCATCGGACTGGTACAGGACGTTACCGAGGAAATGCAGGCCAAGGAAGAACTCAACCACAACCTCTCCATCCTTGCCCGGGCCGAGTTTATTGCCCATATCGGCAGCTGGGTGTACCACCTCGAAACCGGCAAAGTAGAATGGTCGGCCGAGGTGTACCGCATCTACGGCTACGAGCCTTATGCCGTGGAGGCCTCGCTGGACCTGGTACAGCAGCATGTATTTCCCGAGGATTTCGGCCTCATGGTGCAGATGACCGAACATGCCCTGGCCACCCGCACCAACGTCAGCTACCGCTGCCGCATCCAACCCAAGGGCGGCGGCATCAAGCACGTCTATGCTTCCCTGGGCTTCGACGAACGGTACCCCGACAACATGGTGGGCATCCTGCAGGACGTGACCCAGGAGGCCCTGCTGCACCAGCAGCTCACCGAGCGCCAGCAATTCATCGACTCGATGATCGACAACAGCGTGGACCGTATCCAGGCTTTTGATCCCGACCTGCGGATCCTGGTATGGAACAAGAAGTGCGAAGAATATTACGGCCTGAAAAAAAGCGAGGTCATGGGCCGCCGCCTGCTGGACTTTTTTCCCAAGGTGCAGGGGCAGAACCTGGTGTTGGACGCCATCCTGCGGGCGTTTACCGGCGAGCGCACCTACGTGCCGCCCCAGCAGGAGATCTATGCCAACTCCATCGCCGAACGCTTCTATGTGCCGATCAAAAATGAAAAAGGAGAGGTGTATTCGGTCATCGGCATCCTGCACGACGTGACCAAGGCCGTCAAGGCGGGCGAAGCCCTGAAAGAGCTGAACCGGTCGTTGGAAGAAAAGAACAAGGAGCTGGAGGAAAAGAACGAGGAGATCTCTTCCTTTGCCTTTATCGCCAGCCACGACCTGAAGGAGCCCCTGCGGAAAATTCATACCTACAGCCACTGGCTGGAGGAAAAGGAAGCCGCCCATTTATCGGAAAAGGGTAAAGAATATTTTCACCGGATCTCCGATGCCGTCAAGCGCATGGATGCGCTGATCGGGGAGATCATGGTGCTCACCCGTATCAATTCGGACCGGAGCCGGATGAGCCAGGTCGACCTGAACACCGTGTTGCGGCATGTGCAGGAAGAGCTCCATCCGCTGGTGCTGGAAACGAAGGCCCGGATCCAGTTCGAATCCCTGCCGGCTATCAAGGGCAACGAAAGCCAGTTGTTCTTTCTTTTTAAAAACCTGCTGCACAATGCCCTGGTGTTCCAGGCAGTGGGCAACCCGCCCGTGATCGAAATCTCCGCGGCCACGGTCAGCAGTGACGACCTCCCCCCGGAAATCCCCAGCCGCGATGAGACCGCCTTTATCCGGGTGTCGATCCAGGACAATGGCATTGGCTTCCACCAGAAATATATCCGCAAGGCCTTCCAGGTATTCCAGCGCCTGCATCCCCGGCACCATTACCAGGGAACCGGCATGGGGCTTGCCATCTGCAAAAAGATCATGGAGATCCACAACGGCTTTATCACCGCCCACAGTGAAGAGGGGCGCGGGTCCGTTTTTTCCTGCTTTTTCCCGGTTTAAGTGCCCGTCCCGGGCTCTTGTTTTTGCACACTGCCCGCTGCATCCCTGCGCACCCATACAGCAGGCCGTATGTGCATAAGCGCGTTTCCACCCGGCCCATCCTTCAATTGAGGAGGAGCGGGTACGCTTATGAGGAACCTTTGATGCAAATCCCTCGTTTTCACCCTTCCCCTTAAACCCGCTAAGGCCTGGCCGCAAAATTGGACACTATAGAACAGAGACAGGCCGTAACGTGAATGCCGGCTTCAGGGCTAGTGGACGTAACGGCAAGATTGAAAACCCTGCAACCGGCAGCCTGTTTCTGCTCATGTTCATCAGTTCTTATGTGTACGGGAGCCTCCCAGTTGTAAGGAACCGGTGAGGCTCTTTTTTAGAACTCCTGCGGAGCTTTTTAAACGGTCTTTTGTTGGCTAATATAATGAGGTTAATAATCGAATAACCCGCTGTGTCTACGGCGGGTTTTTCTTTTTAAGTTTACGCGTTTACAAGTTTACGAGTTCCATGGATGAAGGCATGTTTCGCCTAAACAACCCGTAAACCCGTAAACTTGTAAACGCGTAAACTTTTCTCACCACCCTCCCGTCTTTCGCTTTCTCGACGCAGCGGTGATGGCCACGCAGAGGGCCAGGAGCACGTAGAGCGCCGGCAGGTTGCTCTGTACTTGCGACAGGGCGCTGCCATCGGTCACTTCAGCCACCTCCGTGGAGGTTATGTCATAGGCAAGTTGCTCATCGGCTTTCTTCAGGCTGGCAAAATAAGCCGCGGCTTCGGTGGGGAGTACGTGGTCCTTCCGGTTTTCATAATCGTAGCGCAGGATCATCCGCCTGCCCGAGCAGGTATAGCGGGAGCGGAGGATAAAAGAGGGGCAGGAAACCTCCTCGGAGCTTTCCTCCAGGTCCCAGGCTTCCGGCAGGTTGATTTCGATTTCCTCATGGAAGCGGGTGGGGAAGGGCAGGGCGAAGGGCATGGTGCGGGACTGCTGTTTAGGCCGGCGCAGCGCGCCGCGGATCACATAAGGTTCCAGCGACAGTTTTTTAAAGGAGTTTTCCGCGCCCCAGAAGTTTTGCAGGGTATAGTATTCCACCGTGGTAAAGGTTCCCGTTTGTGCATCGTCGTTCGTGAGGATGCTGTCGGCGGTCATACTTTCAAAATAGGATTGGTAATACTCCAGGAACGATTGCAACATCTGGTTGCGGCTGCTGGTGTTGAAATCGGAGCGGATGTCGTCGGCAGGGGCGCCGGTATAGCGGGTGGTCACCACCAGGCGGGCGCTTCCCGACATGTCGGGTACCTGGAACACCTCCTTTATGTCGATGCCGCCGGTGGGGCGGAAGGGGATGGCGGTAAGGCCGGTGGTCGTGGGCGAAACCACCAGGCCCGCCCCGTAGTCGGGGAAGGAAAGTTGCCCGAGGGGACCGCGCTGGTAGGAGATCGTCGGGTCGAACCAGTACATCCTGCCGGCCAGCTTTGCGGCCACGGTCACGTGGTCGAAAGCGGAGGGCGCCGGCAGGCGGTCGTTCAGGGTATGGTGGGCCGAGGTGTTGATCAGTACCGGCCAAGCTTCGATGCCCAGGCCCCGGAGCAGCAGGCACAGCAGGTATGATTTGTCCTTGCAGTCGCCGAAGCGCTGCGCCAGGATGCGGCCGGGATCATGCGGGCGGTGGGAATGGGGTCCCATTTCGATGCCCAGGTAGCGGATGTCGTCCTGCACAAAGCGCAGGGCTGCCAGCAGGCGGCTTTCGGAAGAAGGATAAGCCTTTTGCAGGCTGGCGACCTTCTGCTGCAGGCCCGGGGGCAGTATTTTGGGAAAAGGGTACAGCTCGAGGGCCCAGTCGGACACCTCCTTCCAGCTGGAAAATTCCGACACTTCTACCGACGGATAAGGGTCGAACCATTCCGGCAGGCTTTCCTCGGGGTGCAGGGGCGGCACGTTTTCCAGGTTCCAGGTGTACGCCGTTTCCTGGCCGTTGGCCGCCACGGCAGGGGCTACCACGGCGCCGCAGTTTTTCAGGTGTACCGGCCGTCCGGCAGGCGCCACCAGCCTGTACAGCACCCGGTACACGGGTACCGAAAAACGGGTGGTAAAGCTGCCGGAATATTTGTGACGGAAAATCGGGTTAAAGCCTTTGAGGGTGTAGCTGTATTCCAGCACGTCGCCATTGCGGACATCCTCGGGGAAAATGACGGTGGTGAGCGACCCGTCGTAAAGCGAACGGTCAAGGTCCTTTTCCTGCTGGATGGTTTTCATGCGGGCGGGATCCAGCCGGTTGAGCACCTGCCCGTTGCGTACGATACACAGGGAATGGAACACCAGCTGCTGGTAGGAGGGGTCGAAGGAAACAGAAACCTGGGCATTGTTCTGTACCCCGGCCTCGGTCAGGAGGCGCACCGCTTTTTTGCAGTATTCGGCTTCTTCGGCCAGTGATACCTGTTGTTCGAAGGCCAGGTCCACTACACCGTCCTCGGCTTCGGCGTCCAGGGAATGCTGGAGGTAGTTCACCGGCAGGGAGGTGATCCAGGAAGGTTCTTTTTCAATGCGGGGCCTGCTGGATTGGGCCAAAAGGCCGGTGGCCGGCAGCAGGGCGGCCAAAAGCAGGGTAAGGGCAACGGCAGTCAGCTTCATAGTGGTTCGATCGGGGGCAAATTATTCATTTATCCCTATTAGAACGGGATTATTTTTTCCGAAACCTACCTGCTGCTCAGGGCGGTACGGCAAATTTCCCTTACTTTGAAGCCTGTAAGCCCGCATCCGGGCATTTGCTACCCCAACAACCAAAACCGACCGTTATGGACCTGCACCACTGGGAGGCCTTCTTCCGACAAAATCAACCCTTATTCTACGGCACTGCTTTCCTGTGCTTTGTAGTGGTGGTCCTGCTCTTCTACCTTCTTTTTGACGGCTTTCGCCGCCTGCGTGGCGGCAGGGCGCTGGCAGTGCCCGGGGCCGAAGAAGAGGCACTGATGGTCCCGTCCCTGGCGACCGAAACGGCCGCATTGCTCCCGCCTTCCCGGCCCGCCCGGGAACGTACGTCGGGTGTGGTGGTCATTGCCCGGGGAAACGCCCCTGTGCTGGTGTCCCCGGCCCGGACCCTGGCGGTGCCGGCAACGGTGCCGGAGGGGAGGACGGAAGTGCTGGAGCAGGAACCGCCGGCATTGCCGGTGCCGGAAGAGCTGCCCGAAGCCGAACCGGGATCCCCTGTTGCCCCGGAGGTCCCGGAGGAACCCGCCGGCCCGGGAATCGTCTCTATCGGTTATACCCCCAGCAGCCAGTTTTCGCAGGGCAGCAACTGGAGTTACCCCCTTATAAAAATGCCCCGGGCGGGTGCCTCGGTGCGCTTGCCGCAGCCGCTTCGCCGGCAGTTGCGCGGCTATACCGAGGACAGCTTCCAGCTGCTGCTGCAGGCGGCCTTTCCCCGCTTTACCGTTTCCGGCAGCCTGTGCCTGCCCACGGCCGCCGGCAGCCTGCCTTACGAGCCCGACATTACACTGGTGGTCCACGATGGTCCGATCCACCTGCTGCTGGATATTGAAATAGACGAGCCGTATGCGGCCGTGAAGCGCCTGCCCCTGAATGGGAAGGGCGCGAACGAAAGCCGGGACGCCTATTTTACCGACCGCGGCTGGGTGGTGGTGCGTCTGACCGAGCGGCAGGTAGCGCTGCAGCCCGAGAACTGCCTGGCCCTGATTGCGCGGCTGATCCGTTCGGTCTACCCGGCTTACGTGGTGCCTGCGCCCCTGGAGCTGCTGCCCGAACCGCTGGCGGAGCACCAGTGGACGGTGTTGCAGGCGCAGAAGCGCGAGCAGGCCCGCTTCCGGGAGGAATATTTAGGTGTTGATAATATTGAAGAGCGGCAGGCGCCGCCGCCAGGGGAGATTCCCGGCCTTAGCGGGCAGGACCGGGCCGTGGAAGCCTTGCTGGCGGAAAGCCAAAATGCATTGGTGGAGGAAAAGGCACTGTTGAAGATCAATGAAAAAAACCGCCATCCCCGCGACGGGCAGCTTCGCCAGGATGCCGGGGGGCAGGGCTTCATTGCCGGCGTGCCGGCCCGGCAGGTAACGGACCTGGTGGAAGCCGGCTTCCCCGTATTCGACGAGGAATACTGGGCCGCCGTCCGGTCCGCCCAGGTCAACTGTTGCCAGGAGGAGTTGCGGGCCCAATGGAAGACGGATGCCGAGGACGCCCGGCAGCTGAGCACGGCCCTGCATGAGTCCGTAGAAAAGCATTTCCAGGGGGCGAAGTTCACCCCGGCGCCGGAGTTTTACCAGTTCCTGGCCTTTCATTCCAGCCACCTGAACCTGCGGCCCTACCGCACCCGCTGGCGTATTTATGACGAGGAATTCCTGGTGAGCGGCATCGTGGATTTCGTGGCCGATAACGGCAACGGCACCGTGGACCTGTACGACTGGAAGCGGTCGAAAAAGGTGGTCAATCCCGTTACCGGCCGGCCTATAACCACCAATCCTTCCGGCACTACCGGCATCGGCATTTTTTCCGGGCTGCCCGATACGCCCTACAACCGCTATTGCCTGCAGCAGAACGTGTACCGGTACATATTGGAAAAGCACTACGGCCTGAAGGTACGCGACCTCTACCTGGTGGTCATGCACCCATCGCTACGCAGCTACCACAAAGTGGCCGTGCCGGACCTGATGCAGCTGGTGCCCCACCTGCTGGAAAAGAGTTATTGAGCGCCGCTCTTTTGTTTGCCGCCCAGGGGTTCTTATTGAGGTTCATTCAGCCGGTACATGATGCCTGTACGCAGCACATACTTTGTTCCTTCACAGCTGCATCCCGGTTGAATATTGTTTTAAAGCTTTAAGATAAACTTTCGGTCCCATTTTTTCAAAGCCTTATGGGCTGTTGGTAATAATTTGCCTGCTATAAGGTTGTATTTGGCATCGCCTGTCTCTATATAACAATGGATTCAGCGAAGTGACCGGAGGATGGGGGCATCATCCTTATTTATTCGTCCGTCATCTCATTAGGGTTACCAGGTACAGATGGGGGTGGAGGAGGCGGTGGTAGCGGTTCGTGCTCCACCGATTGAACTACCACGGAGCATATTTCCAAATCATCCATAGTAAGTTCCCTGTCCTCTATTTCTTCCTGGGCGGAATCCTGCTCCTTCAGCCATTCGGGAGAAAAATGAGGGTGTTCTTCTATTCTCCTGATGTTTATCTTAACAGGGGCGTTGCTTCTTTCTTTAGGGACAAATTCAATAAAATAGGCGTTCTTCCCTTGAAGTTCGCCATTAACAAACAGTGCCAATTCCTCCTCACTAACGCTGGTGGTATCCCAGCCAACAACAGCGAACAGTTTCCTTATTTGGATTAGTTCCGTTGATGTAACCGGCCTGCTGAGCGCAACAACCGACACGCTTCGAATGGATGGTACCCTTTGTAGTTGCGTCGTTACCTCCTGTTGGTTGTTCTTGCCCTTCTGAATGATCCAGAATTCCGAGGTGCCATTGCCGTTTGTTTCTCCGTAAAAAGCATATCCCCGTCCTGCTGTGTTTAGAATCTTCAGTGTTAATTCGGCGCTTTGATGGGAGGTCGTAAGGAGGATCATGTAACTTATTGGCGTCATATTATTGGCAGTTTGAAGTCAGCGATTTATAGCTTTAATGGACGATAGTATTTTTGTCCTTCTTATTATTCTAAGGTACTTTTCTTAAGTAGGTGAATTCCGCCAATGCTGTAGGCAACGTCAATAGGAATTGGTTTGTCTTTTAGATAAAAATTGCCATTCTGGAAAGACGTTATCCTATTGTCAATCAGGAAGAAGTAGTTTTCTCTGTTTGTCAGGATGTCCAGGTTGTCAGGGGTAAGTTCTACTGGCTCCAGGTACTCCACTAATCCAAGCTTGTAAAGCTCTGGAATGGTTATTTTTTCTCCATTCATTTCACAGGCGTGCTTTTCGCCTAGTCCCGGCATGCCAAACCAGGGCATGGCTTTACCCACCCGCAATGAAATACCTGAAGTGCCGGTTGTAAAAAGAAAGTGCTTCACTTTAAATGTCTCAAAAATTGGCGGCAATGACTTCTGAGGAAATTGTTCTTCTGCTTTCCAAAAGAACATCACTTTATTTTGCCATTCCGGGTCGTTCCTGTCGGTGCAAACCAAATTGTCTGTCCAGTAGTGCGTGTACAGCTGACCAGTTCTCAGCAGGATTGTTGATTTGTCAATTCGCTCCCTTTTTTCTTCCGTAAGTGGTCGGATAACTTTAAAGCCATAATGGTCTCCTGTCGGAATAATTACCTCGTCTTTTTGCAATTGAACCGTCTCTGGTTCTGCCCAATTTTGCGTTTTATGGCTTGTTTTTCTTTTGCCGAAAATCTTATTGAATAGTCCCATAATGTGTTTGTTGTTGGTTGTAGGGAATATATTATTGTATCCCGTGTAAGACCGCTTTCCGCGTGACAGCAGCATCAGTGTAGCAGTTCTGCTATAAAGATTAAATATTCATTTTTCGTAGTTCTGCCCCACGTATATACATGAATATTTATAGTCTCCTCCTTATTCTTCATTTCGAAGATATAGCCAGCGTGCATCGTGGCTGGTTCTTTAAACTTGGCAGCAATCAACGAACAAGCATATTGCTTTATCACCTGCTTTCCTTTGTCAGAAAGCCGTCTTTCCTCCGATTGTTCCAATATTTGGGGAGGCTCTGCATTACTATCGTTGACTTTACTGCAATCGGTTCTGTATTTCCGATAAGAAAAATGAAAGTTGTCGCCCCTTAGAAAAACCTTTGTTGTTTCTAAATGGCCGCCCCATTCACCACATTCCATAAATCTTGCTTTGATGAACAAGGTATCCCCGTAGAAGTTTGATTTATCGAAAAATTCCGTGCTGCCGGTTCTTTGCCCTAAAGCGGGAAAGCAGGGCAAAAACAAAGCTGCCAGAAAAACCAAATGCAACTCACCCCTGGTGGCCATAAGAAAATTTAACCTAAAAGATATTACTTTAAAGAGCTTCCGCCGGACGTTTATTTAAAAATCGTAGTTGAGTGCGTAAATTTTGTCATCATTGGCTTTTGGATCCAAAAGTACTATAAAGGGATTTTTGACATTTTCCTTTTCTCTTAACATAATTCCGGCAAAATAAAGAAGCTCTTGTCCGTCATTGGATTTAATGAAACGAAAACCGTAGGGGACTAATTCCTTTGTTGCTCCAAAGCTAATTTCAGCCTGCTTTATGTTGCTAACCATTTCCTCCGGTGATGTTTGTGTAATAGCGGGGACTGTTTCTATATGGTCCCCTAAGTTCTTAAAGTCCCTGTTCTTGACATAAGAATAAATTTGCTCTACGACCGCTCTTCGTCTTGTTACAAGTTCGAGTTCGGAAACCGGAAAAGTGAAATCAAAAGTTTCGCCATTCGTTCGTTTTGCTTTCACTTGGATTTCGGTGTACTTGTCTTTTTCGCCGTCCTTCAGATTTCGATAAAAGAGATAGGCTATATTGGAACCAATTAATTCCGGGTGGACTTTGGAGTTGTCGATTGTTCGGCTTTTCCGGACTTCTAACCAAAATGCGTTTTTTGTCTCTTTGTTAATCCCGGCGGATTTGGAAAATCCATATTCGCATTCGCCGCCATAAAGCCCGGTAATCTCTTTAATTCCTTTGTCTTCGTTATCGGTGATGTTCAAAAAATTGGAAGCAAGTGTGGGTTTTGTTTCACCCGGATGTTGGGAACCGCAGGATGTGAAGAACAAAACGGTAAAGATGCAATAACCTAAAATACGTCTCATGTGCAGTTGATTATACAGAAACAAAATTATCTGGTTAAATTCAGAAAAGACCGACCAAGTTCGGCTAACGTTTTACCGGTTTCGGCTTAAGCACTGCCATAAACAGCTTTAAGGAGCAAGAGCAGATGTTCGCGGTTCGGACTTTTTGCGCTCAACCTTCATCTTAAATACTACTCTGTCCTGTCCAACCCCTGAATAGTCTTTGATTACTTTAATTCCGTTCTTATTTTCAGTTCCTGTCATATGCATCCCAATCCTTTATACCGGAAACTCATCTTCACTAAATTAAATACCCAATACGCGAATCGAAAAAGGCACAAGTTTTCCTGGGAGCCGGTCAAAGCTTCGCCACCTGAGGCACAGCTCATTTCCGTTAGGCGGCTAAAGTTAATATAACGTAGGTAATAAAGAAGCCCACAGGCAAAACAGAGGAGTTGCCTGTGGGCTTATGAAAAAGCGCCTTAAACAAGTGGCGCCTTACAAGAAGTTTTTGTCGCGTTTTGGGTTTATTATTCCTTTAAGCCGGCTTGGAATAGCTGTTTCCAGGCTATTCCGCCCCGCTGACCGACACGATCCGGAAATCGGCATGGTCGGCAATGCGCTCGTCGGGAACGGCAACGGTGCCGGACTTTTTCGCCGGGATATTGCCGAAGCGGACCGTGGTCCGTTTGACTACGCTGTTCTGGTCATTGTAATACCGCACTTCCACGGCCGCATTCTGAACGGTCTGGCTGCTGCGGTTGTGCAGGGTGAGCTTCAGTCCCTGCACGCCCATCATCCAGCCGTCACCGGCGGCCTGGTTGGAGGTGAGGTCCACCATTTCGCTCAGCGGCACTGCGGGTTCCTGCCGGGCGGGTTCCTCGGTGGCCGGGCTAACACTGCCGGCGGCCGGTGGGTGGGCTTCCCGGGGAGCCGCTACTACGGCTTCCTCTTTTTTATCCCGCTTGAACTTGCCCAGGAAATTGTCGAGCTTTTGGCCCAGGGTTTTCTTTTCCCCGGAAGCGGCAGTGGCATTCGCGGGTTCTTTTTTGTTTTCGGTCCGGGCGGCGGCCGGCTCTGCGGATCCTGTAGCGGCCTTCGGCTCGGGGCGGGCGTTGGCCGGGGTTTTCACGCCGGCAGTCACCGGGGCTGCTTTTTGGGCTTCCGGCCCGGCGGCGGGTTTGTTATCGATGTTTTTGGCGGCAGCGGCCGTATTGCCGGCGGCAGCGCCGGGCAGGTTACCGTTGCCCTGGGGCGAAGCCGGGGTGGTTTCATCATAGTACGCGGGCACTTCCGAAGCGCCCTGGTCTTCCGAAGGGGCGGCCTCCTGTTGCGGGGCGGGTGCCGGTTCGGTATAAGGGATGGCTTCCACAGTGGCGGAATCGGGTTCCTTGTTTTTATCCAGCAGCGAACGCACCACCACGAAGCCGCCGGCCAGCAGCACCACCACCATCAGCAGGGTGCCGATCTCCTGGATGGGCAGCCGTTTCTTCCGCGACTTCTGGGCAAAAACCCAGTCGGTATACTCTTCTTCCACTTCCTCGATCGGGCGGGCGTATTTCATTTCCAGCGTACCCTTGTCCTCCGGGGCACTGAGGGCGGCGCCTGCCGCAGCGGCCGCAGGGGCGGCTTCCGTCCGGGTGGCATTATAAGCCTGGGCCCGCTGGCGGAGCTCCTCGGCCTTGCGCTCGAGTTCCCGTTCGGGCGAGGTCTCCCGGCTGCGGGCAGGAGCCGATGCGGCCGGTGCGGTCGGCTGCGTCCTGCCGCCGGGCAGGATCACGTGGATCTTTTTGCCCCCGGCCGGAGGGGTGTTGGTCCGCGACGCAACGGCAGCCGCCGGCGACTGGGCTGCCGGCTGGGCGGGACCGGAGGCGGGCGAAGACCCAGCCGGCACGTAGGGGCGGAGCGCTTCGATCTCGGACGGGTACGACCAGCCCGAGCTTTTCCCTTCGATCCAGATCAGGTCCATCGGGCGGAGGCCTGCCTGCAGCAGCTCCTCGAGGCTGTAGGGCCCGCTTTGCCGGTTGTTGCGCAGAAGTAAATACACCTTATGCATATGATGAGTTTAATAATCGCTTCCCTTTTTCTATTGCCGGTACCAGTAACTTCCCGTTCGGGAACAACGCTTTGCCGCGTCAGTAATATAGGAAAGCAGGAACGAAAATGGCCCCAAAATGGCCACAATTTTTTTTTCGTATAGGATTTCAGCGGGAGCGGAAAAGCAGGCCGGCCTTCTTTCCTGGGATGCGTCCTTTTTTCATGCCCTCCGCCTGCGGTTGCCGACGCGTTTTGTAAAGAAAAAATCCCGCCAAAGCGAAGGGTCGCCCGCTGAATTTTAACATTTTCCGGTAAAATTTCAGCGCTGTCCGGCGCCGGGGCGGCGGAGTTTACGTGTTTACCAGTTTACGGGTTTATGGGTTAGGTCAGAGTCCTTCTGAATGGATATGTGGATGAGTTTACCCCCATTTTAAGCCATTTTGCCCCTTGGGGTTCCGCTCCCTTCCGCTTAATATTGCACCGCTCTGCGGCAATTCCCATATTTTCGCGGCAGGGCAGCAGGCGCTGCAAGGGGCCACCCTGCCTGCCCAGGGATGATTTATGAACGAGCAAACCCCATTTCAAATTATAACAACCCTCAAACGATGTTACAGTCATACGATGTGACCCGCATTCAAAACCGCTTTAAGGAGCAATTTAATGCCGAACCCCTGATCGTCCGTTCCCCCGGCCGTGTAAATATTATTGGCGAGCATACCGACTACAACGAAGGCTTTGTGCTGCCCGCCGCCATTGATAAGGCCATCTACGTGGCCGTCAGCAAGAGCGCCGACAACCGCATCCACCTCTACGCCGAAGACTTTTCCGAATCGTTTGAAGCCGGCCTGGACGCCATCCAGCCCTCGGATAAAGGCTGGCCCAACTATATCCTGGGCGTGGTGGACCAATTCCAGAAAGCCGGACTGGCCGTTGGCGGCTTCAACCTGGTGCTGGACGGCAACGTGCCCATCGGCGCCGGCCTGTCCTCTTCCGCCGCCGTGGAATGCGCCACCGTTTACGCCCTGAACGAGCTGTTCGGCCTGGGCATCGATAAAATGCGGATGGTGAAAATGGCCCAGAAAGCCGAGCATACCTTTGCCGGCGTACTCTGCGGCATCATGGACCAGTTCGCTTCCATGTTCGGCAAAGCCGGCCACGTGATCCGCCTCGACTGCCGCTCCCTGGAATACGAATACGAACCCCTGGACATGGCCGGCATCGTCGTGCTGCTGCTCAACACCAACGTAAAACACTCCCTTTCCTCCTCGGAATACAACACCCGCCGCAGCCAGTGCGAGCAGGGCGTGGCCTGGGTAAAGGAACACCAGCCCGAAGTGAAAAGCCTGCGGGACGTGACCCCCGAAATGCTGATCCAGCACGTGCTGCCCAAAGACGAGCTGATCTACAAACGCTGCAAATACGTGGTGGAAGAAAACATCCGCCTGCTGGAAGGCTGCGAAGACCTGAAAAGAGGCGACGTGGCCGCCCTGGGCAAAAAGATGTTCCAGACCCATTACGGCCTGTCGCAGGAATACGAAGTGAGCTGCAAAGAACTCGACTTCCTGGTGGATGCCGTTAAGGACAACCCGGCGGTGCTGGGCGCCCGCATGATGGGCGGCGGCTTCGGCGGCTGTACCATTAACCTCATCCGGGAAGAAGCCATCCAGCCGCTGGTGGAGCGCCTTTCCAAAGAATACAAGGCCGCCACGGGCCTGGAACTGACCCCCATCGTGGCCCGCATCGAAGAAGGTACCTCCGTCATCAAATCCGAAGCATATGCAGGCATTTGATCCGAAGGAACACCCCCATACGCGGCTGAACCTGCTTACCGGCGAATGGATCCTGGTGTCGCCGCACCGCACCAAGCGGCCCTGGCAGGGGAAGGTGGAGAGCGTGCCCCCCGACGACCGCCCTTCCTATGACCCCAAATGCTACCTCTGCCCCGGCAACAGCCGGGCCGACGGCAGCCAGAACCCCGCTTATACCGATTCGTTCGTATTCACCAACGACTTTGCCGCCCTGCTGCCCGACGCCCCTCCGGGCGCCCTCAACGTGGGCGGGCTGCTGCAGGCGCAAAGCGAAAAAGGCACCTGCCGGGTAATCTCTTTTTCACCCGACCACTCCCTGACGCTGCCCCTGCTGTCCCAGGAAGGCATCGAAAAGGTGATCGAGCTGTGGCAGCAGGAATACGCCGACCTCTCGGCCGACCCCTCGTTGAAATACATCCAGATCTTTGAGAACAAGGGCGAGATCATGGGCTGCTCCAACCCGCACCCCCACGGGCAGATCTGGGCCTCCTCCTCCCTCCCGCTGGAGGTCGTCAAGGAAACTATCCAGCAGAAAAAGTACTTTGACGAAAAGGGCCGCAGCCTGCTGTCGGACTACGTGCAGCTGGAGCTGGAACAAAAGGAGCGCCTCGTGCTGGAGAATGAACACTTCGTGGCCCTGGTGCCCTTCTGGGCGGTATGGCCCTACGAGACCATGATCGTTTCCAAACGGCATGTCCGCAACATCCAGGAGTTCAGCCCGGAAGAAAAGACCGCCTTTGCGGACCTCCTCAAAAAGCTCACGGCCCGCTACGACAACCTGTTCGAGATCTCGTTTCCCTACTCGGCGGGCATGCACCAGGCGCCCGTCAACGACGGCGACCATCCCGAATGGCACTGGCACATGCACTTCTTCCCCCCGCTGCTGCGGTCGGCCACCGTCAAAAAATTCATGGTGGGCTACGAAATGCTGGCCAACCCCCAGCGCGACGTTACTCCCGAATGGGCAGCCGAACGCCTCCGCAGCCTCAGCGACATCCACTTTAAGGAGAAACGGCAGGAGTGGGTGGTCTGAGAAGTTCCAGAGTTCCAAAGTTCCTGAGTTCGGTTCGGAAGTGGTGAATGCATTATTTAGTTTTTTGTTTATAGAAAAGGCGTGGCCGTAAGGGCTACGCCTTTTTGTTGGGAGCGGGCAGGTTTAACTGATCACCACAATGATGAGGAGGATGCCGAAGATGCCGGCAATCAGGCCGCCGGCTCCCAGCAGCATGGCGATCATTCCAATGACCTTATTCACCCGGCTTTTCTTTTTCCGGGCCCTGATCCAGCCCGTGAGGCCCAGCACAAATCCCAGCGTGCCGCAGGGAACCGGGCTTACCAGGAACAGCAGCCAGAACAACATGCCGGTCTTGTTCAGCGTGTACTCGTCCAGGATAAAAAGCGCCAGGAACAGGAAGGGCAACGCATACAGGAAGAAGACGAGGTAGTACCGGCGGAAGGGGGCCAGTTGCCGGCATTTGTGCAGCAGGGAGGCAAGTATTCCCTCCGCTTCCGCAGGAGGAGTGATTTCAGAATGATTCATGATAAAGCAGTTGGTTTTGAAAACGGACGCGTACAAACTTATAAAAAAACGGCAGCGGCACGCAAGTGGCGCCGCTTTTATGCACAATTTTTTCAGGCCGTTCCGCCAACGACAAACCACAAACGACAAACCTCCAACTTTTCTGCCGCTAGTTTGTATCTTGTCCCATCCCCTTTATTGGATTAACTCTGCATATATGAAGTGGCTGAAACATTGTTCCGTACTTTTCGCTGTTCTTTGCCTGGCCTGGGCCGTTCTTTCCGGCTTAAGGCCGCCGCAGGGCACCTACAGCATCGACCTTTCGGGCGGCGTGCCCCGCATCCTGACGGGTCACCTGAAACTGGGCGCCAACCGCAGCCCCGGGGGCGAAGTGCTCGACGCCAACAGCCTGTATTTTACCCGCAACGGCAAACCCTGGTTCCCGGTCATGGGCGAATTCCATTTTTCGCGCTACCCCCGCGAGCAGTGGGAGGAATCCATCCTGAAAATGAAGGCCGCCGGCATCGACGTCATCGCCACCTACGTTTTTTGGATCTACCACGAAGAGGAGGAGGGCGCCTGGGACTGGACCGGCAACCGCAACCTGCGGGAATTTGCCGAACTCTGCGCCCGCCACCACATCTACCTGTTCGCCCGCATCGGCCCCTGGTGCCATGGCGAGGTGCGCAACGGCGGCTTCCCCGACTGGCTGCTGAAGAAAACGGCCGTCCGCCGGAACGACAGCACCTACCTTTCCTATGTCGACCGCTTTTTCCAAAAAATCAACGGACAGTTGCAGGGGCTGTATTTTAAAGACGGCGGCCCGGTGATCGGCGCCCAGATCGAAAACGAATTCCGCTTCAACAACCCGGCCGGCCTCGACCACATCCTGACCCTTAAAAGGATGGCCCGCGCTGCCGGCATGGACGTGCCTTATTATACGGCCACCGGCTGGCCCGGCTCGGATACGCGCCAGCGCGAGCTGATCCCCGTCTGGGGCGGCTATCCCGAGGCGCCCTGGGACAAGCGCACCACCCGCCTGCCGCTTTCGGAAAATTACCTCTTCGGCCCCCTGCGGGTCGACCGCACCATCGGCAACGACATTTTCGGCGATGCCCCCGCCGATACCACCAACTTTTCCGGCTACCAGTACCCTTATGCCACGGCGGAAATGGGTGGAGGTAACCAGGTGACCTACCACCGCCGCCCCCTCATTGCCGCTCCCGACGTGGTGGCCATGGCCTATGCCAAAACCGGCTCGGGTGCCAACCTGATGGGCTACTACATGTTCCATGGCGGCTCCAATGGCCTGGGCAAAAACTCTACCCTGCAGGAGTCGAAAGCCACGCGCTATCCCAACGACTACCCGATCATCAATTACGACTTCTTTTCCCCCCTGGGCCAGTGGGGCGAAGTGCGGCCTTCGTACCGGGGATTTAAAACGCTGCACCTGTTCCTCAACGATTTTGGCGACCGGCTGGCCCCCACCTATGCCTCTTTCCCCGACCAGAAGCCTTCGGGGCCCGACGACATCAACACCCTGCGCTGGGCGGTGCGGGCCGACGACCAGGGCCGGGGATTCGTATTTATCAACAACTACCAGCGGCAGGTGGCCACCACCAGCCAGAAGGACGTGCAACTGCTCATGAAGCTGAAGGACGGCAACATCCTCGGCCTCCCCGAGAACGAGGTGTCGATCAAAACCGGCGTCCAGGCGATCTGGCCGTTCAACTTCGACCTGGGGGGCGCCCTGCTGCAGTATGCCACCGCCCAGCCCCTGTGCAAGCTGGAAGGAGCGGAGCCCCTGTACGTATTTTTTGCTCCCGATGGCCTGCTTCCCGAATATGTGTTTGCCCATAAAAACATCCAGGAGATCCAGGTAACCGGCGGCACTACCGCCCGCCGCAGCACCACCACCCGGGTAGCTGTCACGGCGCCGGGCACTTCCTGCCTGATGCGCCTGCGGCTGGCCAACGGCAGCCGGGTGAGGGTGCTGACGCTGACCCACCAGCAGGCGGAGCATTGCTGGAAGGGAGCGGCCTGGGGTGCCCAGCGGCTGTTCCTGAGCGACCGCGACCTGGTCTTTTCTCCGGAAGGCGTCCGCCTGCAAAGCACCGGTTCGCCGGCCTTCAGCCTGTCGGTTTATCCCGCCCCGGCCAAAGTGTCCTTCAGCAAGGGCGTCGTAAAGAAAGACGCCAACGGCATTTTTACCCGCTATGCCACCGTGCTGCCGGAGCGGAAGATCGCTGTACGATTTTACGAGGACGAACGCATCCACCGCGACACCGCGCTGATGACGATCTACGATACCTCTTCGCTGGTCTCCATGCCCCTGTACGGGGCGGAGTTGCAGGCCCTGCCGCAGGTGCGGTACTGGCGGGCAACTGTGCCGGCCAACGCGCTGCAGGGATTGTCCGACGCCTTCCTGAAGGTGGATTACCGCGGCGATACCTATGCTGCCTACCTCGATAAAAAGCTGGTGCAGGATGATTTTTATTGCGGGCTGCCGGCCACCCTTTCGCTGCGGCAGCTGGCGGGCGGCCCCGCCGCCCGGGAGCTGGTGATGCTGGTGACCCCGCTGACCGACGACAAGCAGATCTACTTCGAACCCGGGGTGCGCGAACCGTTGCTGCACCGGATCGCGGCGGAGATCCGGGAGATGAGCGTGGTACCGCAGTACGAGGTAGTGGTGAAGGGGAATTAGTGCCGGCGGAAAAGGTTATGCCCGCTGGAGCTCGAACAGGGTGATTTCCGGGCGGACGTTGAACCGCACCTGCACGGTGTGGCCCAGGGCCCGGTTGATATAGAGCGTACGGTTGGCGGCGAGGTCGAATTTGCCGGCGGTATATCGTTTGTTCCGGACCGGCAGCACCGGCGGTTCGAGAAAGGGCGGTTTGCATTGCCCGCCATGCGTGTGCCCGGCCAGGATCCAGCCCTCGTAACGGTTCCATACGTCCAGGTCGCAGACATCGGGATTGTGGCACAACAGGATGTTGGCTTTGGAGGGATCGTATCGCTGCATCACCCGCCACGGGGCGAAGTTGATCCCCCATAAATCATCCAGGCCGATAAAGTTCAGGCCGGAAACTTCTTTTTGGTCGTTTTGCAGCAGGATAACGCCCCGGCGGTGCAGCAGGTCCGAAATGTTGTCCGCTACCTGTTGCTGCTTCCAGTTGATCCCGTAATCGTGGTTCCCGAGGATTCCGAAGGTGCCCAGCCTTCCTTTCACGGCATGTTGCAGCACGGCATCCAGCTCGCGGTAGGGAACATGGCCGTCTACGATGCTGATATAATCACCGGTGTACGCCACGAAGTCGGGCTGCAGCGCCGCTGCCCGTTGAAAGGAGCGGAGCAGGAAGGAACGGTTGATCAGTTTGCTGACGTGGATGTCGCTGATCTGCATCAGCGTCTTGCCGGCCAGATGCTCCGGGAGGTTTTTTACCGGCAGCGGCAGGCGCACGAATTCCAGCCAGAACGGTTCGATCTGCCAGGCGTACAGTCCGCCCGCCAGGCCCATCCCGGCCAGGCCTCCCAGTGTTTTGATAAAATGCCTTCTCTTCATAAACGTAAAATTGCCTCCGGTTTCTTTTCCGGGGCAAAGGTAATTGTTCGGTTCCGTAAGCCGCCGACCTCTGTCGGGAAGGTGGCTTTCGCCCGTCGGCTACCGGCCGGGGCGGGCGAATTTTGTAGAGGGTTTTTTTCTACATTTGTGCCCCATCGAACGAAGCCTGCCTGCTGTCGACGGACAGGCCGGTCACCCGCTAATGGAGCCCAGACCTCTTTACGGTCACCTGGAAATTTCTGTTTATGAAACTGTTTTCGAAATCCTACACCTGGCTTTTTATCAGCGGGCTTGTATTGATCCTGTTTTCCTTTTTCGACGCCCAGCGGCCCGTGGATATCCGGCTGCAGGACAGCCTGGTGGTCATGGACGCGTTCCTGGCGTTCGGCTCCGCGGGTACGGCTTTGTTGTTGTTCTGGCTGTTGTACCGGCTCACCCGGAAGTACCTGTATGCGCGGGTCCTTTCCTGGGTTCATGTGGTCCTGACCATTGTTACCGTCCTTTATTTCCTGTTGAATTTGTTTGGAAGCGGGCTGGGGCGGACGCCCGAGGAGGCCGAGAGTTTTTCCGATGTGTACGGTTTCCTGCGCGCCATTCACCTGCCGCCCCTGGTGCTGGCGGCCTTCCTGGCCGTGCAGTTGCTTTATCCTGTCAACCTGGCCCTGGGGCTCGTCAGGCGGTCCCGGAAAAAGCGCCGCCGCGTGGCGTTGAAACGGGCGTAACCCGGCGGCATCAGTGCCGCAGCAGGGGATAGCCGTGCACGGTGACCCGGGCGATGCCCTCTAATTTAGCGCTCAGCTCAAAATCAGGGATCAGGATATTAGGAAGGCTGAATTCAGTACCGTCTTTCAGGTACAATTCCACCAGGGAAAAAGCGGCCAGCGAACTTTTGCCGTGTTTTATCCGGCAAAAGGTGGCACGGGCGATATCGGATTTATGGTACCGGACGGGGTTGTCCCGGGTTCCGAAATAAAAGACCTCATTTCCCTTGGACATGATGAGTAGCTTGTCCTTTGCATACCGGTAATAGTTCCAAAATAACCGCAGATGCGTACCAACCAGAAACAGGTAGGGGGCCAGGACCATCAAGATGCCCCACTCGTAGTGGTCCCGGCCCACATTCAGAAAGCTAAAAATCATGAACAACCAAAGACCAAGGATCAGGCCGCAGGTCGACCACAGGTACTTCCAGGCAACGGCCGGGGTAACCCTGTAGTGAAAGTCCCGACTGATAAAATGCGGCAGGAGGCGCCGGGGCCAGGTGTTTTCCTTTCGAAAGTCCCCCGGGTCAAAAGAAGGTGCGGCAAAGAAGCGCTCCAGGTAGGGGTCAGCTTCCGAAAGCTGGTGGAAGCTTTTCAGAAAAAGCCTTTTCCCGGCGTCAAAGTAATGCAGGACATACTTCCCATGGTAATAAGGTGACAGTCTCAGGTAATCGCCGTGTTTTCCTTCGATGGTTACCGAAGGACCGGTAAGGCCGACGGTGCTGTTGGCCCGTTGGTCGTTCCAGGGAAATTGCCGGATCAGGTCTATGGTGTCGGATAAGGTCCGGCCCCTTTCATCGGTAAACTCGCCCGTTTCAAAAGGGTGGTACTGGATCTTGGTAGTCAGTGTGGTCATTGCGACATTTTTCACCGGAAAAGCCGTCTTTCTCTTCGTCTCTTTTCCCTCTTTTTCTCTTAGTGGATGTTTTTGGCGCAGCGGAAGCCGATATGGAACAGGCCCGTTTCCGGGGAGGAGGTGGTAAAGCCCGCGATGCCGTAATTGTTGCAGGTGGTGGAGTCGCAGAGAAAGGAGCCGCCCTTCAGCACGCGGTCGCCCGTGGCCGTGGAGTCGGCGGTCCATTGCCACACGTTGCCGCCCATGTCGGTGAGGCCCGTAGTGGTCTTGCCGAAAATACCCACCGGGGCGGCTAGGGCATAGCCGTCTGCTACCGTATTCTTTTCCGGGAATTTTCCCTGCCAGACGTTGGCCGCGTACCGGCCGTTGACCACCAGCTCGTCGCCCCAGGCATAGCGGGTGGTGACGCGGCCGTTGCCCGAGGCGGCGTATTCCCATTCCGCTACCGTCGGCAGCCGCTTGCCGGCCCAGCGGCAGTAGGCTTCGGCATCCCGCCCGCTCACCTGTGTCACGGGGTAGTCGGCCCCTGCCGGCGCCTTGCCCCGGCCCAGGGGATGGTGCCAGCAGGCACCGGGCACAAGGGTCCATTCGCCCTTGCCCGGGTCCAGCACGCCGGCGCTGCCCGCTTTTTCGGCCTCCGTCACGTAGCCCGTGGCCCTGACGAATTTGCCGAACTGGGCCACCGTCACCGGCGTGCGGTCCAGCAGGAAGGAAGCGATGGGAAGCCCGTTCGTACGCTCTTCGCCCGCCCAGTGCAATTCCCCGGCGGGCAGCAGCAGCATACCCTCGGGCACCGGCGTGGCTTTGCCCGGGGCCTGGTGCCCGGCACAGGCCAGGAGCAGCGGCAACAGCCAGAGAATCCAACGTGCTTTCATCAGTTTTCCCCCCTGTCAATGAGTTTGAACGGAATGACGCCGGCACGGGTGGCCCAGCTGTCGTACAGGGCGGCCAGCTGCTGCACCTTTTGGGGTTTTTGGGCGGCCAGGTCGCGCAGTTCCGAGCGGTCGGTTTTGAGGTCGTACAGCCGCCATACGTTCTCGGGATAAAGCGATACGAGCTTCCAGTTGCCCTGGCGCACGGCGCGGGCGCCTTCATGTTCCCAGAAGAGGGCGTCGTGTCCTTTCCAGGCGGTGCCCTTCAGCAGCGGCTTCAGGCTGATGCCTTCGGTGGGCTTCACCGGCCGGTTTTGGAAGGTGCGGGGATAGGCCACGCCGGCCAGGTCCAGGCAGGTAGCCATCAGGTCCACCACGTGGGCGGGCTGGCTGCTGGAGCGGCCGGGCCGGATAAAGCCCGGGAAGGAGGCCACGAAGGGCGTGGCGATGCCGCCTTCGTATACGAGGTGCTTGTAGTAGCGGAAGGGCGTGTTGCTGACGTTGGCGCCGGGATAGGCATAAGCCGTGAACGAGGAGGAGTCGGAGGCGGGTTTGGTGCGGGCTTCGAGGATTTCGGGGGTGAAGCCGGGGCCGTCCACGTTTTCATAAGAGGCGCCGTTGTCGGACAGGAACACCACCAGGGTATTTTTCTCCTGGCCGGACTGCCGCAGCCACTGGCGCAGGCGGCCGATGTTCTGGTCCATGCGGTCCACCATGGCGGCATAAACGGCCATCTTTTCCTGCCAGTCGTGCTGTACTTCTTTGGAAGCGGTTTCCCAGGCCGGCACGTGCTCGTCGCGGGGCGACAGTTGGGCGTTTTTGTCCAGCACGCCCAGTTGCTGCATGCGCCGGAAGCGCTCCAGGCGCAGGGCGTCCCAGCCTTTGGCGTAGCGGTCGCGGTAGCGGGCGATGTCTTCGGGCAGGGCGTGCAGGGGCCAGTGGGGCGCCTGGTAGGCCAGGTAGAGGAAGAAGGGCTTGTTGCTGTTGCGGTTGCCTTCCAAAAATTTCAGGGCGTAGTCGGTATACGCATCGGTGGAGTAAAAGCCTTTGCCGGGCACGAACTCTTCGTTGTCCAGGGCGATGGTGAGCTTCTGGCGGGGGCGGTAGGGGCGGAGGCTGAAATAGCTGTTGGCCCCGTTGATGAGCCCGAAATAACGGTCAAAGCCGCGGTCGAGGGGCCAGTGGGGCCGTTTTTCGCCCACGTGCCATTTGCCGGTCATGAAGGTGGCATAGCCGCCGGCTTTCAGAGCTTCGGCGATGGTGACGCAGCTGTCGTTGAGGTAGCCCTGGTAAGCGGGCTGGGGACGGGTGTTCACCATATCGCCCACGCCGGCCTGGTGCTGGTAGAGCCCGGTGAGCAGCGACGCGCGGGAGGGGCAGCAGCGGGAGGCGTTGTAAAACTGGGTCAGCTTCAGGCCGCTGCGGGCCATGTCATCAAGGTGCGGGGTGCGGATCTCCGAGCCGAAGCAGCCGATATCGGAATACCCCATGTCGTCGGCCAGGATGACGATGATGTTGGGCTTTTTGACTTCTTCAAAAGATTTGGGCTGCAGGGTGGTCAGGCTCAACAGGGCAAACAGGGCCACCAGCAGCGACAGGCTCAGGACGATCCGGGACATGCGTTGGATTGAATAGATGATGAACGAAAAATTACCGCGCAAAAATATTGGCTTTTAGCCGATTAGCCGATCGGCTTTTTCGATGAGCGCAGTGCGCTTGCCTATGAGTCGGCCGGAACGGTGTCGGTGGCCTTATCGGCGGCCTCGGCCTTTTCTTCGGCGCTGGCTTCGGGGGTGTCCTGTACCCGCTCAAAGACGGGGTGGTACTGCAAATGGATGAACATGGCAAAGTGGTCCGACCCGTTGTGGGGCAGGCGCTGCATGCGGACGAGCCCGAAATGGGACGAACAGAAAATATAGTCCAGGGGGAAGCGCATCAGGGGGTTGTTGGCCGAAAAGGTGCTGTAAAAGCCCCGCCCCCGGCGCGGGTCGAGCAGGCCGCTCACCTTGCGGAACAGCCGCGTCACATGGCTCCAGGCCACGTCGTTGAGGTCGCCCATCACCACGCAGGGTTCCTGTTCGTGCTCCACGGCAAAGGCCACCTTCATCAGCTCTTTATCCTTGGCAGTGGAGTAAAGGGCCTCGCCGGGTACGGGCGGCTTGGGATGCAGGCCGAACACCTTTACCCAGGGGCCGGCCGGTAACTGCACCTCCGTTTCGATCGACGGCACTTCCGGATCGGTACGGAACAGCACCCGCGAATGGCGCAGCGGCAGGCGGCTGTAGAACAGCAGCCCGTAGGTATTGTCCAGGGGCAGCTTGATGCTGAAGGGGTAGTCTTTATCCAGGACCTGCAGGTTTTCCGCCCATAGCGGGTCGGTTTCCACCAAAAAAACCAGGTCCGGGCCGGTTTGCCCTATTTGCTGCAGCAGGTTGTCGAATTTGCGGTTGCTCTGCAGCACGTTGGCGGTAAAAATTTTCAGCGCGGCCTCCGGCCGCAGCTCGCGGGCCCGCAGCATCTCCTTCGGTGCCAGGGTGGTATAGGGAAATATTTTTACAATTTGGTACACACAACAGGCGGCGCACACCCCAAACAGGTAAGGAAAGGCACCTTCCACCTGCGGACGCAGTAAATACAGCAGGGCCAGGCAGATGCCGCCCAGCACCAGCTTCTGGAAACGGGGGTATTCCAGGATGCGGAAAGTCCAATAGTCGTTCCGGACCAGCGGAAGCAGGGTGACCAGTATGAAAGCCAGCGACAATATCCAGGCAGTAAGCGCTCCCAGCATCGGTTGCTTCTTTACGCATACCGTGAAATTTTCTTGCCATTTTTTAGCTCTGCCGGTAAAAAGTACCATAAGGGCGGCAAACAGTGCCATACCGGCGGGGCTTCCCTGCTGTATTTTTGTAAGGTGAACAGAAAGAACCACAGCGCCCCCAAAGAAGCCATCCCGGTCTACGACCTCTGCTCGCTGAGCGAGAGCAAGGACCCGCGGCAGGAACTGCTGGCGGAGCGCTTCGGCGCCTACCTGAAGCGGCATACGGAGCACCTACACCGGCCCCACCGCCATTCGTTTTACCACCTGGTGCTCTTTACCCGCGGCCGGGGCAGCCACACCATCGATTTCGAGCGGTTTGCCGTGCAGCCGGGGCAGGTATACTTTATGGTGCCGGGGCAAGTGCACAGCTGGCATTTCGAAGGCGAGGTGGACGGTTACATCATCCACTTTTCCGACCAGCTGTTCCGCTCGTTTTTGCAGGATCCCTACTACCTCGAACGCTTCCCGTTTTTCAGCGGCAACAGCGCCGAGGGCGTGTGCCAGCTGCCGGAAGACGGCTTGCGGCAGGTGTTCCCCCTGATGGAGACGATTTTAGGGGAAGCCGCCGGCAGCGACCCCTTCAGCCTCGACCGGGTACGGCTGGCCCTGCTCGACTTCTTTATCGCGGTGGACCGCCGCTGCGGCTCCGCCGGCCGCAAATCGGTGCCGCCCCAAAAGGCCACCCTGCTGCGCAGCTTTCAAAAGCTGGTGGACCGCAACTTCCGCCTCCTGCGCCTGCCGAAAGAGTATGCCGCGCTGCTGTACGTGACGCCCAACCACCTAAACGCCCTTTGCCAGGACCTGCTGGGCAAGACCGCCGGCGAGGTGATCCGCGACCGGGTGCTGCTGGAAGCCCGCCGCCTGCTGACCAATGCCGGCCAGACGGTGACGGAGATCGCCTACGACCTGAACTTCCAGGACAACAGCTATTTCAACCGCTTTTTTAAAAAGGAAACGGGGCAGACCCCCGAAGAGTTCCGCAAACAATTTATCCACGCCTAAAATTTACCGCTATGTGTGCCCAAACCCATTCTGAAAAACCCGCCCTGCTGTCCTCCCTGCTCACCCATAAATGCCCGCGCTGCCGCCGGGGTAAGCTCTATAAGCACCAAAGCGCCTACCAGCTCAAGGGCTTTATGCAGATGAATGCCCACTGCCCGGTCTGCGGCCAGTCCATCGACATGGAAGTGGGCTTTTATTACGGCACCGGCTATGTGAGCTATGCCCTGGCCATCGCCGTCACCGTGGCTTCCTTCCTGGCCTGGTGGGTGATCATCGGGCTGTCGCTGGCCGACAACCGCTTTTTCTGGTGGATGGGCTTCAACGCCTTGCTGCTGGTGGCCCTGCAGCCCCCGTTGATGCGGCTGTCCCGCACTATCTGGCTGTGGTTTTTCGTACGCTACAGTCCCGACTGGCATAAAGGCGACGTGGTGGCGGCCGAACGCACCAACGACGGGCTGAAAAACGCCTGGTAGGTTGCAGCCTAAAAAAGGCCCCCGGTGGATACAGGGGGCCGAACCAAAGCCAATAGAACGAAGAATAAAGTTTCCTGCCTGCCTTCATGTTGCCCGGCGCCGTACCGGCCACCGCTTCCTGTTATAACGATGATGCATAAGCGCATTTATCGCTTCCCCGCAAAAAAAGCAGTCGGGCCATCACCCTGAAAAGATAATACGCCAATAGGATGCCACCTGTCCGGAAGTCTCTTCACTTCCGGACAGGTGGCATCCTATTGCTGTATAAACGTAAACATACATTCTGAAAATAGTTGGGAGGGCTTTCGTTATAGCCGGTTCCTGCGCCTGCCGCGCCTGCTTTTTTCCTTTATTCCCAAGGCCGCTTTTAACCGGCTCCCTTCTTCCTTCCTTTCTTTCTGAAGAAAATCTGAATTCTGGAGGGACTTTGAAGCGAGGAAGAATCGCTTCGGTTCAGAATTCTTGCAGAATCTTCAGCATCAATGCTTTGTGCATGTGTTTGTCTTGATATTCAGTGGAAATACCTATCTGTGCGGGCGAAAAAACCGCTGCACGGCTATTATTTTCTTCCGCTTGTTTTTCGCTTTTTCCAGGGCATGCATTACTGCATAGGAGTTGCATCCCCACTACACGGTCTTTAATGCCTTGCTTCTCAACAGGCGGGACCAAGGAAGCCCCTCACCTAAATCTATTTTTATGAAAAAAAAGATCTTTACAATTATTTGTTTGTTCCTGCTGGGCCGGCAACTGCCGGCGCAAACCACGCTGGTTCCCTTTGGAGCCAACTGGAAATACCTGGATAACGGTAGCGATCAGGGTACCCTTTGGAAGGAGTCTTCTTTTTCGGATGCCGCCTGGAAAACCGGCCGGGCGCCCCTGGGTTATGGCAGCGGCGAGGAGGAAAAAGTCATCGGCTATGGCGGCAGCAAATCCCAAAAGCATACCACCTCCTACTTTCGCTACAGCTTTTCCGTAGCCGACACGGCGGGCATTACCGGCTACCGCGTCAGTGTAAAACGCGATGATGGCGCCGTGGTCTATATCAATGGCAAAGAGGTGTACCGCACCAACATGCCCGGCGGTGTCATCACGCATACCACGAAGGCCAATGACCATGCGGTAGGCGATGGGGCCAGCCCGGTCAAAAAATCCCTGCCCGCCGGCATCCTGTTTCCCGGCCGCAATACCATAGCGGTGGAAGTGCACCAGGCCACCAACAGCAGTGCCGATATGTTCTTTGACCTGGAACTGGCCGCCACGATGCTTTCGTCCCAGCCGCCGGGAGGAAATGACGGGGAAGGGGGCAGCGGCGAGGAAGAGCCCCAGAACCCGGGCGGCGATGGTGCCGAGCTTACCCGCGGCCCCTACCTGCAGGTGGGCAATGCCACCGGCGTCACCCTGCGCTGGCGCACCGACAAGGCCACCGACTCCAAAATAGAGGTGGGCACCAAGGTCGGCGTCTACACCCTGTCGGCCACCGATGCCACCAAAACCGTCGAGCACATCCTGCGCATCGACAGCCTGAAGCCCGACACGAAGTATTATTACCGCTTCGGCTCCACTGCCTCCATCCTGCAGGGCGACAGCACCCACTTTTTCCGCACCGCCCCGCCGGCCAACACCAACCGCAACATCCGCATTGCCGTTTTTGGCGACTGCGGCCAGAACGCCCGGAACCGCCAGACCGGCACCCTGAAGGCCTACCAGGATTACGTAGGCAATAAACCCGGCGAGCTGCTGCTCATCCCCGGCGACCTGGCCTATGACGACGGCAAGGACGCCGAATTCCAGAAATACTTTTTCAACGTCTACAGCCCCAACATTTTGCGCAACCACGTGCTCTTTCCCGCCCCCGGTAACCACGACTACCACACCACCAGCAATACGGCCCGCACCGCTCCATATTTCAAAAATTTCACCTTTCCTACTAATGGCGAAAGCGGCGGGGTGCCTTCAGGGGCCAAAAATTATTATTCCGTAGACTGGGGCAACATCCATGTGCTTTGCCTGGATTCGTACGGCATGGAGTCGGATGATAGTTACCTCTACGATACCACGGGCAAGCAGGCCACGTGGATGAAAAAGGACCTGGCGGCCAACACCCGCGAATGGGTGGTGGTGATCCTGCACCATCCGCCTTACTCCAAGGGCGACCATGACAGTGATGTCGAAGGCGCCCTGAAGCGGATCCGGGCCCGGGTGGTGCCCATCTGGGAGCGCTACGGCGTGGACCTGGTGGTCGGCGCCCACAGCCACAACTACGAACGCTCCTTTCTGCTGCGCGGCCATTACGACCAGTCCTCCAGCTTCAAGGCCTCCAAGCATGCCACCAGCAACTCCTCGGCTAAATACAACGGCTCGTCCAACTCCTGTCCCTATGTTACCTATGCGGGGCCGGGCAAAGACAAAGGCATCGTGTACGTAGTGGCGGGTTCGGCGGGCGCTTACAGCGCTGTGCAGAAGGATTTTCCGCACAAGGCGCAGCCGTTTGCCTTTGCCGATGGCGGCTCGTTGTTCCTGGAAGTGGAAGGAAACCGCCTGGATGGAAAGTTCCTGCGCATGGACGGTACTACGGCCGACCGCTTCACCCTCATGCACAGCGTCAACAGGAGCGTGGAAGTGCCTGCAGCCCGGGGACATGCCACCCAGTTAACGGCCTCCTGGCGGGGCAATTACAAATGGTCCACCGGCGAAACCTCCCGCAGCATCCGGGTGAATCCCGGCGCCACCACCGCCTACAGCGTAGTGGACGAGTACGGCTGCATTGCCGATTCCTTCCTGGTGGAAATAGGAGGGGCGGCATCGCTTACCGCCGACAGGGCGGAAGCCGAAGCCGAAATGGTGACCGCCGCACCTGCCTTCCGGGTGTATCCCAACCTGGTTGAACGGGGCCAAAGGGTCAGCATCCGTTCCGGCTCGCCGGACTCCTATGAGCTGCTGGTGGTGGATCAGAACGGACGGGTGGTCCGCACCCTGCGCTTCCGGGGCTTTGCCTCGCTGGAAACCGGCCAGCTACCTTCCGGCACCTATTTTCTGAAAATGAAAGGAAAGGATCCTCTGCCGGGTACCCGGTTTATCGTTACCCGGTAAGGCCAAACGTAATTTCGGTTAACCAATTGTGTGAACAGATCAAAGGGGCATGCGGCTGATTGGCTGTATGCCCCGTTGGTTATAATTCCTTACATTTTCGGAGGCTTTAGGTATTGCTTAAAGAACGTATAGAGGCTGGTTAATGATTCGCCGGTTTGCGGCACGGAATGACCGTTGCCGTAATTAACCAGCTCCTTTGTAGGCACTCCTATAGAGTCCAGCCTGGTTTTGAAGTGCGCTACCTGGTCCTGGTAGTACCGTTCATCGGAAGTGTTGTAGAAAAACAGGGCAGGAGCGGTAGCGGAAGATTGAACCAGGTGGGCAGCTCCCATGGATTGCCATAAGGCTTTATTTTCTTCCAGCTTTCCCCAGGCCCAGGGGCACCGGGTCTCCAGGTTCGTATCCCCATCTCCCAAAACATTATAGATCTGGGTGTAATCAAATACGCCGGGGCCCAGGGCCGCGGCCTGCACGTTATCGGAAGTGCCGGTATGAAAACCTGCCTGTTCAAAGTCCGGAACGGACTTATCGCCGATGGCCAGTGACCCGGCTGTGGAGCCCCGCGAGAATCCGTAGATGCCGATCTTACCCGACAGGCCCAGGCGGGCGCCCTGGGCACGAAGTGTCCGAACGGCAGATTTTACTTTTCTTGCGGCATCGGGATTGGTCTGGTAGGATTTGTAGGTGTCGTTAGGCCCCTGTGCAGGCTTTCCTTTTCCCCAGGGACAGTATTTGGGATGGTCGGCTATGGCCCAGGCAATGCCGTTGGCGGGCGCACCTTCCAAAAACGAATCGTTGAAACCGGCTAGGCTATTTCCCAGGTTTAACCGCTGGTGCTTGTTGACATCCGTGAGCATCTTTTTCGCTTCATCGTAAGTCGCATAGCTGTTGGAATACGAGAACGATAAAATAACGGGAACGGCCACTGCTGCATTTGCCGGGTAGATAATGTCCATGTATAAGGAATCTCCCGTAGTATATTCCGCAGGGGTGTTGTAGACCGTTGGATCATCCCTGAAGTAAGGCAGGTTGCGCCGGATGCGGTACCCTTCAAACAGCACGTAGGATTGAAACGTAGAGCAATTGGTTAAGCCGCAAAACGACCCGGCCGCAATGGAATCATTGATGGCAACGATGTCCTCATTGATCTTCGGGCTGATCGTGTTGGCATGGTGGGCATACTTCAGCTCGATGACGCGGTACCCCTGGGCAAGCAACCAGGCCACGTTTTTGGCATTGCTGTTCCTGCCGATCTTTTTTACCTGCAGCTGCTCCAGGTACACCACGGTGGGGTATTTGCCCGCAAAATCCCGCAGGGGGTGAGGGGCTTCGGTGGCGGTATACACAATCTCCTTACCCGTAACCTTACTGGTCCATTTACCTTTGGAGGACTGGGCGGCACCAGCCAGATCAATTAAAAGTGCCAAAAACAAGATGACTTTATTCATACGATACCGATAGGAAAGCGGTGGAAAATAAGGCAAAGTAAAGAATACCCACGACTACAGCCTGTTTCAATTTTCGAACGGAAAATCATAACGCTGCTAACTGTCGGGGGATTTGGATGCAACGGCTATCGTAATTTTCAGGCAGGAGGCCCATGGGACCGTAAGGAAGAAAACTGCGGTACCGTCTCGTCCAATGGGGGGCATTACTGGACCGGCAAGGACGTCTGCGGCATCAATACCGCACAGGCTGTCGCCGGGCAAATGACCCATATTTTCTGGACAGTAAGAAAGGCAGGTATCACCCAAGAATGCCGCGACTCCGTATTCATTGAACGGAATGTGATCAATGAATTTTCCGTGGATTATTGACAGACCTGACCCTGTACCCCGGAATTGTAGTGCCATGCACCATCTATTTATGGTAAGATCATGCACCTAAGGATTGTATTCAGGGAAAGGCATGCATCCTGAAGTGTTATAGGTCGAAGCGCCCTTCCCCGGAATACAATTCCGGGGTACTTGGGTCGCCTCAGTTATGTCTTGCGTTTATTTCCTGTTGCCCTCCTTTGGGGGTGTTACAAAAAGTCTTTCTCTATGGTCTCAGAAGCTTTTCACAGCACGGAGGGACAACGTACCCCGGAATTGCATTCCCGGGGAAGTACACTTCATCCTAAATAGTAACAACAGATCGAAGCGTCCTTACCCGGAATGCAATTCCGGGGTACGTGATTCGGCCTTATTCGAAAAAAAGGAAGGGCACTGTAGCCATAAAGAAGGGGCTTGCCCTTCGGCAACTGTTTTTTTACTTTTTAATAAAAGGCTTCCGGACCCGGTCCCAGAGCGTGGGGTTTTCCTCCATGCGTTCCTCCCGTTCCTTCCGCTTTTTTTCTTTGGCCTTCGCCCGTTCCTTTCTGGCCTTTTCTTTTTTCCGCATCGTTTTGCGGTCCCAGGTAAACTTGTTTTCAATGGGGAAGTAATAGCGCAGGGAAAGGTAGAGGGTGTTGACCTTGTCCAGTTCCTTGTCGCCCACCAGCAGGTTGACGCCGTTGATCAGGTGGAAGCCCAGAAAGCGGAAACCCACGGCCGGGTTGATCCCGTACTTGTGGTTACCGTCAAAGTCGGTAAAATAGGCGATGTTGGCGCCATAAGTCAGGTTGATCCGGCCCCTTTTCCGCCATAAGCCGGCTTTATACCCAAGTATATGGTTGCCGAAATTGTATTCGAGATTTGCCGTGGCGCCGGTGATAATGGGTTTGGTCAACGCGAGTTTCCGCCAGTGGGCTTCGACGCCCATTTCAAAAAAGGTGGACGACCCTTTTTGCAAGCCGATGATGGCACCCTTGTTCCTCTGGTACAGCTTCCTTTTATAGCCGGGTGGGAGCAGGTCCTCCGAATAAGGACGATACGCATAAGCAGGCGCTTTCGGGTCATAGCCGGCAAAGGAATATTGCGCCTGCAAAGAAGTGCTTAGAACGAACAGGAACAGGAGACAAAGCTGACTTTTCATAAAACAAATATCCTCACGGCACCGGTGAAAAAATGGAAAACCAGCACCCATAACGGTGATCCCGCCGATTTATTTCCGGTGTGGATAATTCCCCGGCCCCCAAAAAGGAAGACCGCCTTGCGGGCAGTCTTCCTTTTGCATTTCAAATTATAAAAACAGGGGCCGTTACCTGCCGGCCACCTTGCTGTCCGCAGCAGGCTTCTTCACCAGCTCGTTCAGGTATTCTTCCAGGCGGGTGTAGCCGCTTTCTTTGACGATAGCGGTGGCGTCGCCTGCCTTCCTGGGGTTCAGCTTGTGGGCTTTTTCCCAGGCGTCGGGAAGGCCGTCGCGGTCCGTATCTTTCAGGGAGGGGCCGCCGTTGACGGTGCCCTGGCCGCCGGCATCCGCTTCATTTTTGATGATCTGTCCTTGTTTTCCTTTCGATTGCACATAACCGATGATTCGGGTGTCGATGGCGTCGCGGTGCAGCGAGGCGCCGGCTTCGGCCACCACCCTAGAGAACGCATCGGCAGCGCTTTCCACTACCACGGCCACGGAAGGATTGTTTTGCTTTTGGGGTACCAGGGTGGCTTTTTCCCGCACGAAGTCGGAGTCGGCCACCAGGCGGCCGTTCAGCACGCCGTCCTTATCCAGGTCCACGTAGTTGCCGCCGTGGAACACGTGGTCGGTGGCGGAGAACATGCTGATAAAGTCGGTGCTGGAATTGGGTCCGGCTACAAAGTAGTTATTGATCACATCCTGGTGGTGGTCGGCTGCCGAATGGCCGCCTACCAGCCCGCTCTTGCCCCAGTTGTACACCACGTTGTTGATGTACTCGATGCCGGCCTTGGCCTTGGGGTTGCGGCTTTGGTTGCCGGCCCACAGGCAGTGGTGGATGGTCACATTGGTCGGTCCCTCGAACAGGGCGCCGAAGCGCTGGGGGTCGATGGATTCGCCAATGAGGCAGTACTGCATGGTCACGTTGCTGCTGTTCTTGATGTGCAGGTCGTCCCAGCGGCCCCACTGGATGGAGATATGGTCGAAAATAATGTCCTTCAGGTTGTCGGCCACCACGGTGCAGGCGCCGCGGGGCATGCCCGCGCTGCCGCGGAAGCGCAGGTAGCGCACAATGGTGCTGTCGGAAAAGGAAACGCCGTTGCCGTAAAGCACGATGCCCTCACCCGGAGCGGTCTGCCCGGCGATGGTGAGGCGGGAGGCGGCACGGATCTTTTCTTTGAGGTGAATGACGCCGCCGACATCGAATACGATGATGCGGCCCGGCTGGCTGACGGCATCGCGGAACGAACCTTTGCCGGAATCCGCCAGGTTGGTGACATGATAAGTGCTGCCGCCGCGACCGCCGGTGGCGAACCGGCCGAAGCCTTCGGCCCCGGGAAAGGCCAGCTGCTGTGCCTGTGCGCCGGCAGCGGAGCCCAGGAGCGCTGCGGCCAGCAGGCCCAAAGTTTGGGAGAATAATTTCATTGTTTGGTTTTGTCGGTTAAGGGTGAATAGTTAAAAGTGAACAGTAAAGGAACCATGGAGCGGATGAAGTAAGGCAAATTCAGAAAGGACATTCCCAATTCCCAAATTAACCAATTAACCAATTCCATTGTTCCTTCCCCCCCGCTTATTGCCACTTAAAGGGCAGGTACCACTTTTCGGGGTCCATCAGGCGGGCACGGGCGGCCCCGGCCTGCGGATTGTTTTCCTTTTGCAGCTTGGTGTACACCTTGTCGGCCAGGAAGGCGGGGTCATTGCGGCGCCGGGCCACCCGTAGCAGGTCGGACCAGCGGCGGCCTTCATAGGCCAGTTCCAGCCCCGACTCGTTGATGATGCCGTCTTCCACCTGCAGCACGTTGAAGGTGTCGATCTTTTGCGAGTACAGGTTGGCGCGTCCGCGCAGGCCCACGTTCAGCGCCCAGTCGCCGGTATAGGAAGGGTTGTCGGTTTTGCGGGCGTCAAAATCGTAGGGAGCCGGCAGGCTGGTGATGCGGTTGGGAACGGTGGTCATCCCTTGGTTCACCAGCGCATAGGCCACGGCCGGCTGGTTGTCGCGGTTGGCGGCTTCGGCAAACCCCAGGTGCAGGGAGGCAGCGCGGTACAGGAACCATTTGCCGCCCTTGTCGAACAGGTTGGCGGGCGCGAAGCCGGTACCGGTCAGGTAGTTGTACAGGTACTTCATGATCACCGGCTGGCCGTCGAGCTGGCGGTAGCTGAACACGGGTCCGCGGGCATCAAAGGGAAAATCGTTCTTCTGCTTCTGGCTGTTCCAGGCTTCCATGGCGGCTACGGACGGCTTTACCTTGTAGTGGCCGCCGCGGTTGGAAAACAGGTTGATGAAGGGGTTCACCGGCTGGAAGCGGCTGTCGAAGGGCAGGTACCACAGCCACTCGTAGTTGAACAGGGCATCGTCGTTGCGGGCAAAGATGGAGCGCCAGCCCTGGGTGTTGTTGTCAATGATCTGGGTCTCGTCCTGTTCGCGGTAGCGCTTGTACCAGACCGCCAGGTCGTCGTTGTCGCCGGCCGACAGGCCGGTCATGCGGTAGTTGTACAGCTGGCCGGTGCCGGTTTCCATCACTTCCTTATACTGGCGGGCGGCCTTGTTGTACTGGCCCTGCCAGAGGTAGAGCTCGGCCAGCAGCACTTTTTTGTTAATAAAGAACTTGTTGGTCTTGTAGCCGTCCACGGTGGTCACCAGGCTGGCCGTAGCGCTGTAGGGCTCGCGGGTCGGCAGGGCCTCCACGGTTTTCTGCAGCGAGTCGATCAGGGCGGTCAGCCCGATGCGGGGCAGGCGGTTGATGCTTTCCAGCTCCGCAGCGGTGGAAAGGGGGGCGGTGATGTAGGGCACCTTGCCGTACTGGATGCCCAGCTGCAGGTACACCCAGCTGCGCAGCGCCGCGATGTCGGAATAACGCATGGCGTACTGGTCCTCTTTCAGCTTTTTGTCGCGCAGCATCCCGTCGAGGTGGTACAGCACATCGTTGCAGTTGAGGATCACTTCATAAAAGGGCCTCGGGTTGGCATACGGGCTGGACTCGCTGACATTGTGCTCGCTCAGCTGCTTCTGGTATTCGTCAGCGTTGGCGGTGGGGGCCATCAGGTCGGCCCGCAGCTCGTTGAGCACTACGTAGCGCTCCGCCAGGTTCATGAACTTGCCGTACACGCCCAGCACGGCGGCATCGGCGTCGAACACGTCGCGGTACATGTTTTTCTCTTCCAGCACATCCCCGGCATCGGTTTCCAGCATTTTGCGGCAGGAGCCCAGGACCACGGGTACCAGCACCACGGGCAGGATATTCTTCAAAAATTTCAAAACTCGCATAGTAAAATGGCAATAATTAGATGAATAAGATTACAATCCCAGTCGGATGCCGGCCTGGGCGCTGCGGTACTGCGGTTCGCCGAAGGCGTCCACGCCCTGCCCGAAGAAGGAGGAGGTGGCGCTGAACTCGGGGTCGTAGCCCTTGTAGCGGGTAAGGGTGAACAGGTTGTTGGCGTTCAGGTACACGGTGGCGTATTTCAGAAAGCCCGGTTTCAGCGGCAGGTTGTAGGCGGCCGACACCGTTTTCAGGCGCAGGTACGAGCCGTCCTCGATCCAGCGGTCCGAAAAGCGGCTGTTGCCCATGGGGTCGCCCCAGGTGGCCTTCGGCACGGAAGTGACCTGGCCGTCGGTATGCCAGCGGTTCACCACGGCCCCGGTCTGGTTGGCAAAACCGCTCATAGCTTCCAGCTGGCTGCGGGTGAAGTTGAACACGTCGTTGCCCTGGCTGAAGGAGAAGAGGGCTTCCAGCGAAAACCGTTTGTAGGCGACACGGGTGTGCACGCCGCCGAAGAAGTCGGGGTTGGGATCGCCGATCACCTGGCGGTCGGACGCGTCGATCACGTTGTCGCTGTTGGTATTAACGAAGCGCAGGTCGCCGCCGCCGAAGGGCACCAGCGAGCCGTCGGCTTTGCGGTGGTTCAGGCCCTCGGCCGCTGCCTGGGTGCCGGAGGCGTATACGCCGGCGGTCTGGTAGCCGTAGAACCGGTTGGGTGCTCCGCCTACTTCGGTGATCATCGTGGCGCCGGAATAGTCGGTCAGCACCGTGCCGGCGGGCAGGGTGGTCACTTTCGACCGGTAGGAGCCCACGGTAAAGCCGGCATCCCATTTCAGGTTTTTGCCGTTCACCAGGCGGGCGTTCAGGGCCGCTTCCCAGCCGGTGGTCTTCATGCCGCCGCCGTTGGACAGGGTAAAGTCCATGCCGCTGCCGGTGGGGGCGGGCAGGTACACGATCATGTTGTCGGTCTGGTGCTGGTAGGCATCCACCGACAGGTTGATGCGCTCGTTCCAGACCGACAGGTCCAGGCCGCCGTTCAGCTTGGTCACCGACTCCCATTGCAGGGCGGGGTTGCTGATGTTGCCGCGCACCAGCCCGGAAATGCCCAGCAGGTTTTGCGGAACATAGTAGGGGCGGGCGGTGAAGTTGCCGATATCGTCGTTGCCGGTCAGGGCCACGGAGGCGCGCAGCTTCAGCAGGTTGATGAAGCGGCTGCTGGCCATAAAGTTTTCGGACGATACCAGCCACGAGCCGGCCAGGGAGGGAAACAGGGCGAAAGCGTTTTCCCCCAGGGTGGCGGTCATGGGGTTGCCCGGGGCGATTTCTTTTCCGAAGCGGGAGGAGCCGTCGGCCGCCATGTTGAGCGACACGAAGTACTTGCCCAGCAGGCTGTAGTCGGCGCCCAGGTAGGTGTTCAGCCAGGCCCATTCGCCCAGCGAGCCGCCGATGCGGCGCAGGGAGTTGAGGCCGTAGCCCACGCCTTTGAGCTGGTCGGTGGCCGAGTTGAAGCCGAGGCCGTTGTCCTGCTCGGAGCTGCTGCGGCTGTAGCGCACGCCCAGGCGGGCCGACAGCTGGTGGATATGGTGAAACGTTTTGGTATACGCCAGGCGGGTATCGGTGTTCAGGCCGAACACGCGCATCACCTGGGCGCCGGAGCGGTTGCGGGCCACGGCATTGTCGAGGGTGTCGGCCACCACGCCCAGCTCGGGCGTGAAGAACGACTCGCGGATCTTGTCGATGTTGACGCCCAGCGTGCTGGCCAGCGACAGGCTGGGCGTGAAGGCATAGCTGAAGGTCACCGCGCCGTTGAAGCGGTAGTTTTTATTCAGCCCCTGGGCATAGCGGATCAGGGCCGCGGGGTTGCTCACGCCCAGGGTGTCCTTGTCGGCCACTTCGGGCGATTCGACGCCGGAGGCCGTGACCTGGTTGGCCCCGAAGAAGGGCGCCTTGACCAGGGCCGCGTACATGGGGTTTGTTTTGATGCCGGGCCCGCCGTCGCGCAGGTTCTGCTGGTAGTAGGTAAAGCTGAGGTTGGTGGACGCGGTCAGGCGTTTGCTCAGGTTCAGGTCGGCATTGAAGCGGGTATTGTACCGCGTCAGGTTGGTGCTGCGCACCGAGCCGTCGTTTTTGAGGTAGCCCATGGTCAGGGCGTACTTGGCGATGTTGTCGCCGCCGGTAATTTTCAAATAGGCGTTCTGGGCGCTGCCGTTGCGGAACACCTTGTCCTGCCAGTTGTTGTCAAAATGGTTGGCGTAATAATCCGGGCTGCTCTTGTCGTCGTTCATGAAGGGCAGGGCCTGCACCTGGCTGGAGGAGAGGCCTTTGGACTGCAGCATTTCGGACAGGTATACCCGGTAGTCGGCCGCGTTCATTACCGGCTGCTGCGCCGGGGCGAAGTTCACGCCGCCGTACACGGCCGCGTCGATCTGGGTGGCCTCCTGGCGGGCGCGGGCCGTGGTGATGAGGAGCACGCCGTTGGCGCCCTTGGCGCCGTAGATGGACGAGCCGTCCTTCAGCACGCTGATGTTGTCGATATCCTTGCTGTCGATAAAGGCCAGGGGATTGTTGGTGTTGCCCGGGATGATGGAGCCGTTGTAGCTGTCCTGGTCGTACAGCACGCCGTCCACTACCACCAGGGGCTGGTTGGTGGCATAGAGCGAAGAGGTGCCGCGCAGGAACAGGTTGGCGCCGGCGTTGGGGGTACCGGAGCGGCGCACGGCATTGAGGCCGGCCACCCGGCCCTGCAGGTAGGCATCCGGGGTTTCGCTGATACCGTTCCAGTTGCCGCGGGTTTGCACCGTAGCGGCGGCGGCGGTCAGCTGGCTTTTGGGTGCGGAACCGGAGGGCAGCGTCACGTCCTGGTAAAAGGAGGGGTAGTCGGCTTCGAACAGGGCGGTGCTGACCGTTTTGCGGCCTTTGAGGGCGATCTCGGAGGCCCCGTAGCCTTCGGCCTCCACGCGTACGGCCACGCCGTAATGGGGCACTTTCAGGGTAAAGTTGCCGGCGGCATCGGTGATGGCGGCAAACAGGCGGCCGTAGGTGACGCGGGCGCCGGCAACGGGCTTGCCGGTAGCGGCATCTTTTATGGTGCCGGTGACCGCTTTGCCGGCGGCCTGCTCGGAGGCGGGCTTGCCGGCGATATCTTGAGACTGGGCCTGCAGCGACAAACCAAGGAGGAACAGGGGCACGGCCGCAAGGCTTTTATTTTTTCGTAACATCAGTCGGATAATTTAAACGTGAATCGTGAAGGGTCCGCTTTCGGAAACCAACTCGTGAACTTGTAAACTCGTGAACTCGTAAACTTTTAAGGAATAACCGGCACAAACTTCAAATAGTCCAGCGTCAGGTTATAGGGAATGCTGTTGACCGTGGTGGCCGGGGCCTGCAGGCGGATACGGCGGGTGGCCGGCGTGCGGGTATAGCTCCTGCCGTCCGGTGTCCGATCGGGGTAGGACAGATCCCAATTGTAGCTGTCGTTGGTATACTCGCCCAGGTACACTTCGGAATAATCCCGGGACTTTACCTTGGTGGTGATGCTGAAGGGGGGCGTAGCCATGCTGCTGGTATCGGCGCCGATGCGGATCAACTGGGTCAGGGTGGAGTCGGAGCCGTAGGCGTCGTCGCGGCTGTTGCCGGAAGCCGTACGATCGCTGTAGGCCACCATGTAAACCTTGTATTTGACCGAGTACAGGTTGTTGGAAATATAGTCGACGAACTGGCTGGCGCCGGAGCTGCCGAGGTTGAGGTAAATGTCTTTGAAGGGTTTATTGTTCAGCGAGTCGAAGCGGTTACGGTAAAACACTTTCGACAGGTACTTATCCACGATGGTGGCGCTGAAGCCCAGGGGATTTTCGCCCTGCACATAAGTAACGGGCACCATTTCCTGCTGGTTGAAGAGGGCTTCGTCCAGCACGTAGACGATACCGTTGCTCAGTTTGCGGGTTTCCAGGATGGCGGCCTTGTTGATGGGGACCCGCACGCCGAATTTCGACTGCAGGGCTGCCGGCAGCTGCTCGGGGCCATAGTAGCCCCGGATGGCCAGGTGCTTCGCCACGTTCCAGAGGCTGTTGCTGTTGTTGTAGGCCGGCTCCGGGCTCTTGAAATACGCCCGCTGCTTGTTGGTCTCTGCCAGGAAGGCATTGTTGGACAGGACGATGTAGGTGTACAGGCTGTCTTCGCTGGCCAGGTTATAGACCTTGTCCAGAAAAGTGTTCAGCCGTACGATGCCGGTATTGGGCTTGTACACGGGCTGGCCGGTGGCGGGGTTGATGCTGTCCAGTTCGGCTTTTGTGGGATCCTGGGCGGTATATACCCGGGAGGCCAGGTAGGCATTCTGGAGAAAAGTGTTTTTGGTGCTGTCGACAAACTGCCAGATGCTGGGCAGGGGGGCGATCACCTTGTCGATCACATGCAGGGCGCCGTTGCGTACGTACACGTCGGCTTTGCTGAGGACGGCCTCGTCGAAGTGGCCGCGGTAAAAGACCACCCGCTTGCCGTTGAGCATCGGCACCCGCAGGGAGTCGGTCGCCTGGCGGGTAAAGAACAGCTGGCCGGAGATGTGGTTCAGCAGGAAGGCCTTCAGGCGGGCGGTATCGGCCACCACCTCGGCCGGCAGGCTTTTCAGCGCTTCGTTGGAGGGCGCCCAGACGGTATAGGTTTTCGAAGAGCTGATCTCTTGGTCCAGCCCGGTTTTTACCAGGTACTGGCCAAAGGTGCTCAGATCGGGCACAGTGCGGATGTGCTCCATCAGGTTTTCATTCAAGGCCTGCTCGCCGGCAGCCACGTGGTCGTCCCACTTTTTGCAGGATGCCAGCCCCACCAGGCCACAAAGGCCCCACAGCAGGAAGTTATTTTTTATCGAACGCATTTTGGAAAAATTAGTTAGGGACAATAGTCATTGGTCTTTAGATATTGGTTGGCGGTTTGCCAAACCTGGCAGGTTTTAATAACCCGCCAGGTTTCTGCAGCATCAATAATTTCTGTACTCCTTCGAGCCGTCTTTATTGAAGCGTGGGTTGAGCTGGTTCATGCCTACGGGAATGAAGTGGATCATGTCGAAGTTGCAGTCCCCGTTCTTGCCCGACACCAGGTCGAAGCGGATCTTGTGGCGACCGGTGGCTTTCACATCCACGATCCCCAGCATGCGGCCGGAGGTGGATCCGGAGCGGAGCGATTCGGATCCCCACCATTTCCAGCCCAAGGCCTCCATTTCCGGAGCGGAGGTTTCCACTGGCGTCACTTTGGCGATCTTCTGGTGAAACTGGATCAGGGCGCTGGTCAGCGGCACGCCGTCAAAGGAGGCCTGTACCGCGCTTTGGGTGGAGTTCTGTACATAATAGCAGAACCATACCTTGTATTTTCCTTTTACCAGCAGCGGTGTGTTGAACTCAATCCAGGAGTTGCCCTCGCAGGAGCCTCCCTCGAAAACGGAGCCGGAGGTGCCCATGCCCATCTGCCAGTAGTCGCCGTAAACGCCGTTGACGCCGGTTTTGTAGCGCAAGCAGCTTTTTTCCCATTTGATGTCCTTGAAGGCATTGCCGTCGTTGTAGTCGAACAGGAAGGTCTTTTTGCGGTAAACAGCGCTCAGGCGGGTCAGCTCGGGCACTTCGGCGCACAGGTCCCAGTACACGGCGTAGGGTGCGCGCACCTTGGGTTGCAGCACGCCTTTTACGCGGTGCAGTACGCCATTGATGGCCGATACGTCGCTGGTGGATTGCTCCAGCTCAAAGCCAGTCTCGTGGATCTTTTCGTTCATGCCGGTGGTGTATTCGTCATCGTTCACCAGCACGCGCTTGATGGAGTCCTGTTTGCTGGTGACCACTTCCAGGGGCACCAGGGTCTCATGGGAACCGGCCATCACGATGTCGGCCAGGTATTTTACATCCGGCAGGATGTGGTAGGCCACGAAGATGTTCAGGCTGTCGGTGGTGCTTTTGGGGTCGCCTTTGGAGTAGCGGGCTTTCAGGGCGTCGTAGCTGGCAAAGCCCGAATCACGCAGCGACTGGTTGGTCTGGGCCAGGAGGGTATACCATTTGCGGTTCTTCCCGCCGGCGGTATCGTTTAACTGGTCGTAATAACCGGTTTCTTTTACGGCCTGCAGGAAGATGGAGTATTCGGGGTCCAGCTCCAGCAGGTTTGCCAGTGAGCTGCGCGAAGGGGTGAGCACATGGTCGATCACTTGCAGGATGCCGTTGCCCAGTACTACGTTGGGCTGGGTGATGGCGGCCTGGCGGTTGACCTGGAACGAGGAGGTTCCGTTGCTGTTGGTGATGCCGGTCACCAGGAACTGGCCCTGCATGGTCACCGACGGCAGCTTGCCGTCGTTAAAGTCGCTGGTGCGGATTTGCTCCTCCAGCAGGTGAAACTTCAGCAGCTCCTGCAGCTCGGCGGAGGTGAACTGGTCCAGCGAGGTTTTTCCCGTTTGCTTCAGGTAGGCGTCAAAGGCCGCGTTGGTGGGCGCAAACAGGGTGTAAGTACCGTACACGTTCAGGGCCGACTCGTACCCGGCCTTCTGGATCACGGACAGCAGCGAAGAAAAGCGCTGCAGCGAATCCTGTTGCAGGTATTCCAGCAGGTTCACGTCCGAGGTGGTGGTTTCGCGGAGCTCGGTTTTCTTGCAACCGGCAAAGGCGGCCAGGAGGGCGGAGGCAGATGCCAGGATAATAAAAATGTATTTTTTCATGATGACAGGCAATTGCTATTTATAAAAGGGGTTTTGAACGAGGTTCTTGTTGGTTTGCAGTTCGTATTCGTAGATAGGGAAGTAGTGGCTATTGTGGTCCTGCATCTTCAGCCGGGCGGTCCGCACCATGTTGGCCGGAACCGTGTTGGACACCATTTCCTCGAGGTAGTCGCGGTGCTCGTAGTTGTTGCGTTTGGCGTAGCGCAGCACGTCGTACCAGCGCTTGCCTTCGAACATGAACTCGCGGGCGCGCTCTTCCAAAATAAACTGGGCGATGCCGGCCTTGTTTTGCGGGTTGGTGTTGGTGGCGGGCAGGGCGTTGGCACGGTTGCGGACAAACTGTACCAGCTCCAGGGCCTCGGCGCCGCGGTCCAGCTCGTTCAGGGCTTCGGCTTTCATCAGCAGGATGTCGGCGTAGCGGTACACGAACCAGTGGGTATAAGAGTCGCCGGAAGCGATCAGGTCCTTGGTGTTCTGGCCCACGTATTTCCAGATCACGTTGTCCTCGGCCCGTACGGAGGCGCCGTCGGAGCGCAGGTCGCGCTGGCCGGCATCATCGCCGCCGTACACCTGGTCCAGCACGCGGTTGGCGGCCAGGAAGCGCTTCTTACCCGAGGCGAACATGTCGAAGAAGGTATTGAGCTTTTGGGGATAGAACTGGAATTCAAAAATGCTTTCCGGGGTATTGCCGGTCCGGTACAGGGCGTTGAACCAGGAAGAGGCGGGGGCCAGCAGGCCATAGCGGCGCGAGGCGATCACCTTGTTGCAAGCCTCCAGGGCGTCCTGGTAGCGGTCCATCCACAGGTACACGTCGGCCTGTAGGGTGTTGACGGCATAGCGGGTAAGACGGCCTTTATCGGAGGCGTTGTCGCCATAAGTGAGGGGTGTCTTCGGCTCGGCCTCGGCCAGGTCCTTGGCGATTTGGGCCAGCACCTCTGCCTGCGGGGTTTTAGGAATAGTGGCGATCTCTTCGTCGCTGGAGGTGGAGGTGAGCTTCAGGGGCACGTCGCCAAAGGAGCGCACCAGGTAAAAGTACATCAGGGCGCGCAGGGTTTTGGCTTCGGCCATGTAGCTGTCCAGCTCGGCCTGGCTCAGGGTCTGGTCGGTATTGCGTACCAGGGGACCGAAGTCCAGCACGGTATTGCAGTAGTTGATGGTACGATAGAGGGGACGCCAGTTCACGAGGGTGTTGCTGGCCACGGTGTTGACGTTCATCACCTCCAGTTCCTGGTTGGTGGTGCCCAGCGAGGGGGCCAGCATGTCAGCCCGCAGCTCACCCCAGAGGAACAGCAATTCGGCCAGGGAGCGGTCGCTGCCCTTGGGGTCGCCCAGCAGCGAGGAGTAGGCGCCGATCACGGCGGCGTGCAGCTGCTGCTTGGTTTTCCAGTAATCTTCCCGCACGATGCCGTCGGTGGGTTTCAGGTCGAGGCCCTTCTTGCAGGAAGAAAAGGAAAGGGCGACCAGCGCGGCGCAAAGGGTTTTTTTGAGTATATTCTGCGTAAACATTTTTTTCGAAAGTTTTTAGTTGCCTTAGAAAGTTCCGGTCAGACCGAGGGTGAACATGCGTACCGGCGGGGTCATCGAGTTGTCGGTGGCCACGCGGAAAGGGTCGCTGCCGCGAACACTCACTTCGGGGTCCTGGCCGGTGTAGCGGGTCAGGGTAAAGATGTTCTCCGCGGTGGCGTAGGCACTCAGGTTCTTGATCCGCAGGCGGGTGACGAGGCTCTTGTCGAAGTTGTAGCGCAGCGTCACGGTGCGGAAGCGCAGGAACGAGCCGTCTTCCACGTAGCGGGAAGAGCCCAGCCAGTTGTAGCCGCTGTTGTACAGGGCGCGGGGGATCTCGGTCACATCGCCTTCCTTGCGCCAGCGTTTCAGCACGGTGGTGCTCTGGTTGTCGTAGTTGTACATGGCGGTGCTCTTCATTTCCGTACCGTTGATGATGTCGTAGTTGTAGCGGAAGTTGAAGAAGGTCGATAGGCGCCACTTGCCTTTGTAGGCGGCGTTCAGGCCAAAGCCGCCAGTGAACTGCGGGTTGGAGTTGCCCAGGTACACGATGTCGCGGTAGTCGATGGTGCCGTCTTTATTGATGTCGTCGTACATGGCATCACCGGGCTGGAAGGTGTAGTCGATAGCCGGGTAGTTGAAGCGCATGTACACGGTTTCGCCGTTGGGGCGCACGATGGGCTTGCCGGCGGCATCGCGGGCGATGGTGGCGTCCATATCCTTATACACGCCCTTGTAGCGGAAGCCGTAGAACGAGCCGAAGGGGTTGTCCACCTGCATATAGGTCTTGTATTGGCCGTTGGTGGTGATGTTGCCTTTTTCCAGGGGGTAGAATTCCGAAATTTCGCGAATGACGTTCTCGTTGCGGGCGATATTGAAGTTCACGTCCAGGGTCCAGGTCTTGGTTTTCAGCGGCGTGGTCTGCAGCGAAGCTTCCCAGCCCTGGTTGTCCATGGTGCCCACGTTCATGTCCACGTCGTTGAAGCCGTTGAGCGAGGCGATCTGGAGGCCGTTGAAGAACAGGTCTTTTGTACGGTTCTTGTACACTTCGGCGTCCACCACTATGCGGTTTTTGAACATCGCGAGGTTGAAGCCGAGGTTCTGGCCGATGACGGTTTCCCACCGCAGCTTGCGCAGCTCCATGTCGGAAGAGTAAACGCCGGCCTGGCCGAGGTAGCTCCAGCCGAAGTTGGCGTAGGTGTTGTAAAAGCTGTAGTCGCTGCGGGGGGCATTGCCGCTGCGGCCGTAGCTGAGGCGCACGCTCAGGTCATCCAGGTAGGGCTTGATGCGGGATTTCTGCAAAAATTTTTCGCCGGAGATGCGCCATCTTCCCGAGATGGAGGGGAAGGCGCCGTAGCGATGGGCGGCCGACAGCTTGGAAGTGGCGTCGCCGCGCACGCCCACGTTTACCATGTAACGGTCGTCGTAGCCGTACTGGGCCGAGAGCAGGGCGCTGCGGTTGGCCGTTTGCCCGGTGGTGGCGGTCAGGTTGGCGCCGCTGCTGGTGGCGCGGCTGTCACTGGCAGGGTCCTGCAGCTCCGAGGAAGCCGTGTTGGTGCTTTTTGCCTGGTACGAAACCGAGTTGCCGTCGAAGGTCATGAAGTTCAACAGGCCCATGAAGCTGTGCTTGTCGTTTTTCAGCTGGGGGGTGTACACCAAAGAGGTTTTTGTCTGCACGTTGAAGCCGTCGTTGTCGCCGTCGTAGGCCACGTTCACGGTGTTTTCGGTCCAGGGCCGCCCGGTGGCGATCTGGGGCAGGAAGTTCTTGCTCTTGGTGTTGTTGATGTCGAACTGCACGTCGGCGGTGGCGTTCAGTACTTTGGGAATGATCTGGTACTGCAGGTTGAACTTAGGAATCACGCGCTGGGTGACCACTTTATTGGTGGCGCTGTAGGCTAGGGCCACGGGGTTGTAGGTGCCGGGGTATTTTCCCTGGATGTTTTCGGCCGGGGAAAAATAGTTGGGCGTAAGGTTGCCGTACTCGTCGTATTCGTAGATCCCCATGTTGGGCATGCGGATATAGGCCACGCTGCGCACCCCGTCGGAGTAGTTCTTGTTGTTTTCCGAGTGGGCAAACGACAGGTCGGTGCGGAAGGTGATGCGGTCCGACACGTTGTAGTCGAGGTTGATGCGGGTGCTGATCCTTGTCAGGTCGGTGCCCACGGTGATGCCCTTCTGGTTGAGGAAGCCCAGCGAAGCGAAGTACCGCGCTTTGGCACCGCCGCCGGTCATCGAGATGTTGTGGTCCTGCGTATTGCCGTTGCGGCTGATGGCGTCCACCCAGTTGGTGTTGTTGCTGTAGTTATAATAATAGTACGGGTCGTTGGGGTCAAATTTGAACTCGTTCACGGTCTGGCTGTTCAGCGGGATGCCGTTGCGGTTCATATAGGCCTCGGGGATCAGGTTGGAGTACTGCTTGCCGTTCAGCATCGGGATGGGCTTGGCCTTTAGGGCGTAGGAGCCTTTAAAGGTGTAGCTGATGGTGGGCTTGCCACGGCTGCCGCGCTTGGTATTGATCACCAGCACCCCGTTGGCGGCACGGGCGCCCCAGATGGCAGTGGCGGCGGCGTCCTTCAGGATGGTGATGTCCTTGATGTCGGAAGGGGCGATGTTGAGCAGCGAGGCATAGCCCTGGTCGTCGGCGGTGCCGAAGTTGAAGTCTGAGGGAATGGCGGTCTCGTAGGGCATGCCGTCCACCACGATCAGCGGGTCGTTGGAGGAGTTGATGGACGAGGTACCGCGGATGCGGATCTGCATGCCGGCGCCCGGGTCGCCCGAGTTGGCGGCAATGTCCACGCCGGCCAGGCGGCCCTGGAGGGCCTGGTCGATGGAAGTGGCCTGCATTTCTTCCATTTCCTTGGCGTTGATGCGCGAGGCCGCCAGGGTGGAGTTGCGCTCCGGAACCGGCAGCATGCCGTTGTCGCTCTTGCGCTGGGCCACCACGATCACTTCATCGATCTCCTTGGCGGTGGATTCCAGGGTGACGTTAAAAACCTTTCTGCCGTTCAGGGGCAGGTCTTCCTGGCCTTTGAAGCCGATGATGGAAAACGATAAATGGTGTTTGGGATTGGAGATGCGGATGGCAAAGTTGCCGTCCACGTCGGTGCTTACGCCGCGGATGGTACGCTTTTCGGCGTCCACTTCGGTCACGGATACGCCCATGATGGGCTGCTTTTTATTATCCACAACCTTCCCGGTAACGATCAGGGTCTCCTGGGCCTGCACCTTCATCAGGAAGGGGAAGAGCAGGACGCACAGGAAACAGGCGATGCGGGCTGTCAGAAATCTCATACGAATGCGTTGATTATGGTAAGCGGTTAGAGTTTGTATTTCAGGTAATTGTCGATCAGGTGGATGACGCTGCGGTTCGACAGGTTGTTGCTCTGGCGGAGGATCACCTTGGATGCCCTGTTGAAGTTGTCGATCACCTGCAGGTCGCCGGGGCTGTTGTTCACCGTTACCTTCAGCGGGCTGCCGGCGGGGTTCAGGAATGTTTCCGTCTGGCCGCTGCTTTCGCCGTCGGGCACCACGGTGCGGCCGTTGATGATATGGTACAGCAGGAAGCGGGCTACCTGGCTTTTGCCGGTAGTGTCGCCGGGGTTGACGGTGGGAGCGCCGGTGGTCAGGTTGCCGGGCAACATGCCGTCCTTCACGGCCTGCTTCACGGCGTTGTTGTTGGGAACGAAGATGGTAGTGAAGCCGGTCAGGCCGGGGATATCGAAGTCGGTGGCATTAAAGAAAGTGGCCGTTTTCAGCAGTTGCCAGAACAGGTTGTACTCCGAGGTGGTGGCGGCGCCCAGCAGGCTGATATGGTAGCCCGGTTTCTTTTCGGAATACATCGGGATCTCGTTCAGGAAGAATACCCGGCCGTTGGTACCCACTTTAACGCTGTCCACCAGGGCGGCCTTGCCCAGGTCCTGCAGGCCGGCAGTCCACAGGGTGTCGCGGTACGAACCGTCGGCGTTGCGGGTGCTGCCTCTTTTGAGTTTGATAAATTCTCCTTCGGTGCCGGCATCGCCAGACTTCACGACCAGCGAATCGGTCAGGCCGTCGATCTTGCTGTTGTACGGGGCAAACGACACGCAGGTACGCAGGATGCGGGCCAGGCGGTCGGGTACGCCGTTGGTGCTGCCGTTGAAGGTAAAGTCGCCGTTGGCAGGGTTGTATTTATAACCGGCGTTTAGGAACACCTGGTCCGGCACCAGGAACAGGTTCACCGGTACGTTGGTACGGGCAACCAGCGCCTTCAGGCCGGTGGTGTTCAGCAAGCGGGTCATGAACGTGAATTTGGGGTTGAGATAGGCCTTGCTGAAGACGGAGCTGAACACTTCGGGCGCCTGTACCCGGGTGGTGCCGTACAGGAAGCCGTTGCTCAGGATCTGACGGTCAAAAATGTCCGCAGAGAAGGGGTTGAACAGGGCGGCTTCGCTGAAGTTGTTGCGGGTAACGGCAAATTTTGTCGGCCATACCGCGGTAGGAAACAGGTGCGAGTTCAGAAAGTCGGCGATGATGTCGATAGGCATGGCGTCCAGCGAGGGGTAGAATTCGCAAAGGGTGTTCTTGACGTATTCGTCTACTGCCTGGTTATTGGGAATAAAGATCGTCCAGCAGTTTTTCTGGCCGTCGTTCTCCTCGGTCTTCAGGTAGTTTTCGTTGTTGGGGGCAAAAGCCAGCAGGCTGGAATATACTTTTACAAATACCGAATCGCCCTTGCCCGACAGCACCTGGTAGCGGCGGGTCACATCGGCATTGTAAATGAACTGCACCAGGTTGTTGGTAGCCACGCGGTTGAGGAGGGCGCGGAACGAGCTGTACTGGGGCTTGGTGCGGATGTACTCGTCGATGCTCATCAGGGGTGTGATCACCTTGTTGATCTCGTGGATCACGCCGTTCTCGGCCATGATGTCCTTGTTCACCACTTTTGCCTGGGCCACGTTGAAGCCGCCGAACTCGGTGGTGGGGTAGAAGTAGTTGTAATCAGCGGCGCTCAGGCTGTTGGCCGCCAGGTATTCACTGGTGAAATACGTAAGGTGCTTGTTGTTGTAGTCCGTGGCCACGTAGTTGCCGGTCAGCGACTTGCCGTCGGCGTTGCGGTTGTTGGCGATGGCCATAAGGGGCCGGTTGTTCAGGCCGGTATCCTGGTACACGCCGGTATAAAAGGCGGTCCGGCGGCGGAAGGCCAGGTTGGGGGTCCAGCCGGCATTGGAGGCGGTAGCCTGGTAGTCGTCGAGGCGATCCTGCTGGAAGGCGTTGTACACCAGCAGGTACTGCACCAGGGCGCGGGCGGCGCCGGAATCGATGGCGGCAGCGCCGCTGATGCCTTTGTCTTTAAAATAAGTGGCGAAAGCTGAATCGTTGGGGGCAAAAAAGGTCCAGTAGCCCGAGCCGTCCAGGGTTTCCCGGTAGCCGCCCTTCTCGATCAGGGCCAGCAGGCTGGTAAAGTTTCCCCTGGATTGCAACACCTGGTAGATGGGGGGCTCCAGGCTTTCGGGACGGCCGTATTTGTCGTCCCATTCTTTTTTCCGGCAATTGGCAAGCAATACAAGGATCGCTAGAAAAGGGAGGCCCCTTTGCAGGTACTTCATCATATGGCGAAAAGAAATTTGCGGGTCATTGAAAGAGGCCCGGGAAGGGGTGGCAAACAGGTGCCTGCTGTCCCGGAACCCGTTTGGTTAAAAGAAACAGGCGGTCCGGGTATAACGGAACGGGAAAGTGTACGTTGGAATCGGTTTCGCGTAAATTCCGGAAATTTGGGTCCGGCGCAGGGAATGGCAAGCAGTCTGTGGCATAGCAATCAGTCAGTTAAAGAGTTAAACAATATGTTTACTCTACACAAGCATCCCTAACGAAAGGCGAATTAACGATTTGTTAGGAACTGCTAAGGTAAATCACATAGGGTACCAACTGTCCTGTTGCATCCTGCCTGTGGTCTTAACTTAGCAAATGCTGCGCTGTAAAAGTAATCGGTTGCACCAAGCGGACGGATTTCCGTTAACGTTGATTAACAATGGAATTAACCCTGATTAACAGGATGCTTCAGGATAGCTGGGCCACAGCTAGCTGTTACCTTCCACGGCCGTTTGGCCCCTGTTTCCTAATCTTATTCTAACCGATACTTGCATTATATGATTGTCTGTCCTTTTTGCCCGTGCACAACCTTTCGGCCCCCGGCTGCATCTAAGAGGAATCCGTCCTCCAGCTCTTCCATAAAGAACCCCTAATACCGATCATGATGAATAAAGGAATACGATTGATCCTGGCCCTCCTTGTTTTGCTGGGCGCCACCGATGCTTATGCCCAGGACGCCTCGAAGCTGGAATGGGCCAGCAAAGTAGGCAGCCGCGATACCCCCACCGCCCAAGCGGTTTTCTGGGTGAACAGTTTTGGCGCCAAAAGCGACGGCAAGACCGTCACCACCAAAGCCATCCAGAAAGCCATCGACGCCTGCGCCAAAAAAGGCGGCGGCATCGTGGCCTTCAGGCCCGGGAAATACCTCACCGGCTCCCTTTTCCTGAAAAGCAACGTGCACCTGAAGATCGATAAGGACGTGCTGCTGCTGGGCAGCCAGGATTTTGGGGACTACCCCGAGATCGACACCCGCATCGCCGGCATTGAAATGAAGTGGCCCGCCGCCCTCATCAACATCATCGACCAGAAGAACGTGCTGGTCAGCGGCGAAGGAAAGGTGAACGCCCAGGGCAAGTTCTGCTGGGACAAGTACTGGGCCATGCGCCGCGCCTACGAGCCCAAGGGCCTGCGCTGGATCGTGGACTACGACGCCAAACGGGTGCGCACCTTCCTCTGCCAGAATTCCTCCGACGTTACCCTCCGGGGCCTGACCTTTGCCAATGCCGGCTTCTGGACCGTGCAGCTGCTGTATTCCGACCACGTGACCGTGGACGGCATCACCATAAGAAACAACGAGGATGGCCACGGCCCCTCCACCGACGGCGTGGACGTGGACTCTTCTTCCTGGGTGCTGGTGCAGAACTGCGATATCGACTGCAACGACGATGACTTCTGCCTGAAGGCGGGCCGCGACTGGGACGGCCTGCGGGTAAACCGGCCCACCGAATACGTGGTGATCCGCAATTCCGTAGCCCGCAGGGGCGGCGGCCTGCTGACCCTGGGCTCCGAAACCTCCGGCGGCATCCGCCACGTGCTGGCCACCGGCCTGGTGGCCAAGGGCACCGGCAACGGCTTCCACATCAAGTCGGCCACCACCCGCGGCGGCACTATCGAGGACATCTACTTCCAGGATGCCGTCATGGACAGCGTGGGCAACGCCTTTATGTACACCATGAACTGGAACCCCACCTACAGCTATTCCACCCTGCCGGCCGGCTATGATCCCGACAGCATTCCCCATCACTGGAAGGTGATGCTCAATAAAGTGGAGCCGGCCGAAAAGGGCATTCCAAAATTCAAAAACATTTATGTCAATAACGTGCAGGTGAAAAGCGCCCGCCGGGCCATCAACGCAAACGGCCTGCCCGAGTCGGCCCTGGAGAACTTCCAGTTCCGCAACGTGAAGGTCGATGCCGCCGCCGGCATGGAGGTCAATTTCAGCAAGAACTGGCTGATGGAGAACGTGAACATCCAGTTCAAGGCGCCGACTGCTGCCAAATAACCGCCACCGGGCAACCCGAACTACCTGCTTATTATTAAAACCAAACCAACTGCTTTAAAAAAACTTGTGTATGAAAAAGATCTACCTGCCCTTCCTGACCCTGGCCTTCCTGCTGGCGGGCAAAGCCGGCCAGGCCCAGCGCCGTATGGAGCACCTGGGCCGAGGCGTCGTGGCCCTGCGCAGCGCCCCCGATTCGGTGGTGGTGAGCTGGCGCCTGCTGGCCACCGATGCCGACGATATTTCGTTTAACCTTTACCGTTCTACCGCCAATGGACAACCGGTCAAGCTCAATTCCCGGCCGCTGACGCAAAGCACGTTTTTTGTCGATACCCATTTCGACACCACCCGGGCCAACGGCTATTTCGTAAAGCCCCTGCTGGGGGGTAAGGAAGGCGACGCCAGCGGTGTATTTACCCTGGCCGCCGGCGCCCCGGTGCGCAACTACCTGTCGCTGCCCCTGCAAACCCCGGCCGGCTACACCCCCAACGACGCCTCGGTGGGCGACCTCGACGGCGACGGCGAATACGAGATCGTGCTGCACCAGGCAGGCGCCGGCCGCGACAACAGCCAGGCCGGCTTTACCGACAAGCCCCTCTTCCAGGCCTATAAGCTCGACGGCACCCTGCTGTGGACCATCAACCTCGGCAAAAATATCCGCGAAGGCGCCCACTACACCCAGTTCATGGTGTACGACCTCGACGGCGACGGCAAGGCCGAAGTGGCCATGAAAACCGCCGACGGCACCATCGACGGCAAAGGAAAGGTGATCGGCGACAGCACCAAAGATTTTCGCATCAAGGAAGGCCGGATGACCGGCAAGGTCCTGGACGGCCCCGAATACTTTACCATCTTCAGCGGTGAAACCGGCGAAGCCCTGGCCACCACCGATTATATTCCTTCCCGCTATCCCACCGCCGGCTGGGGCGGCCCCGGCGGCAACGGTGGTACCGACAACAACGGCAACCGTGTGGACCGCTTTACCGCCTGCGTGGCCTACCTCGACGGCCAGCTGCCTTCCGTGGTGATGTGCCGCGGCTATTACGGCCGCTCCGTACTGGCCGCCTGGGACTGGCGCGGCGGCAAGCTCACCAGCCGCTGGGTGTTTGATTCCAGGGACGGTAAAAACCCCTTCTCCGGCCAGGGCTACCACAACCTGTCGGTGGCCGACGTGGACCAGGATGGCAAAGACGAGATCGTCTACGGCTCCATGGTAGTGGACGATAACGGCAAAGGACTGTTCTCCACCGGCCTGCGCCACGGCGATGCCCTGCACGTCAGCGATCTCGACCCCGCCCGCCCGGGACTGGAAGTGTTTGGCGTGCACGAAATTGAAGAAGGCACCAAGGGACCCGGCGCCGCCCTGTACGACGCCGCCACCGGAAAGATCCTGTGGACCGGCAACCTCGACGAAGACGCCGGCAGGGGCGTGGCCGAGAACATCGATCCCAAAAATCCCGGCGCCGAAATGTGGTGGTCCGGCTCCCGCGGGCTGTTCAACACCAAAGGCGAGCGCATCGGCAACAACCCGCCCTCCACCAACTTTCTCATCTGGTGGGACGGCGACCGCACCCGCGAACTGCTCGACGGCAACGGCATCGACAAATACGGCCAGGGCCGGATCTTTACCGCCTGGGGCTGTATGGCCAACAACGGCTCCAAAAGTAACCCCACCCTCAGCGCCGACCTGCTGGGCGACTGGCGCGAGGAGGTGGTGTTCCGCACGGCCGACCGCAAGGAGTTGCGCATCTTCAGCACCACGATACCCACCGCTTATCGGCAGTACACGCTGATGCACGACCCGCAGTACCGCCTGTCCGTTGCCTGGCAGAACGTGGGCTACAACCAGCCCCCGCACCTGAGCTTTTACATGGGCGAAGACATGCCCCGGGCGCCGAAGCCGGTCATTGCGATGGCAGAAGAAAAGAATTCCCGTCACTTAAGCGAGAAATAAATGTTGTTGCCCCAAAAACGTTTTTTCTGGAAAGCACTGCTGCTGGGTGCGCTGGCAGGGGGGAATCCCCTGCTGGCACCCAAGGCCGGCGCCCAGCGGGTAATGGAAAAGCTGGGCCGTGGCCTGGTGGCCCTCCGCACCGGCGACAGCGTGTACCTGGGCTGGCGGCTGCTGGCCGGCGACCCCAAAGGAACCGCCTTTAACCTCTATCGTTCCACCGGGGGGAAAACGGCCGTGAAGCTTAACAAGCAGCCCCTCACCGGCGCTACCAACTTTGTCGACGCCACCGCCGACCCCGCCCAAGCTCATACCTACACGGTAATGGCCCTCGTTAAAGGGCAGGAGCTGCCCGGAGAGCCGTTTACCGTGGCGGCCGGCGCCCCTGCGGGTCCCTACCTGTCCATACCGCTGCAGGTGCCTGCCGGCGGTGAAGTTGCGGGCAGCCCATTCACCTACAGCGCCAATGACGCTTCGGTGGCCGACCTCGACGGTGATGGCCAATACGAGATCGTGCTGAAATGGGATCCCTCCAACGCCAAAAACCCGCCGCAGCTGGGACCCACCGGCCACCAGCTCCTCGACGCCTATACGCTCGACGGCACCCGCCTCTGGCGCATCGACCTGGGCAAAAACATCCGCTCCGGCGCCGCCTACACCCAGTTTATGGTGTACGACCTCGACGGCGATGGCCGGGCCGAAGTGGTCTGCAAGACCGCCGACGGCACCCTGGACGGCCAGGGAAAGGTAGTGGGCGACCCCACGAAAGACTGGCGCAACCTCGACCCTTCCCATAAAGGCTTTTACGGCAAGGTGGCTGAAGGCCCCGAATACCTCACCGTCTTCGACGGCCGTTCGGGCGCCGCCCTGGCCACCGCCCTTTATACTCCCGACCGCTACCCGCTCGACGGCTGGGGCGGCATCGGAGGCAACGGTGGCAACGACCGTACCGCCAGCCGCTCGGACCGCTTCACGGCCTGTGTGGCCTACCTCGACGGCAAGCTGCCTTCCGTGGTAATGGTGCGCGGCTGGTACGGCCGCTCGGTGCTCTCGGCCTGGGACTGGCGGAACGGCCAGCTGACCCAGCGCTGGATCTTCGACTCCAAAGATGCCCAAAACCCTTATTCCGGTATGGGCAACCACAACCTGTCGGTTGCCGACGTCGATGGCGATGGCAAGGACGAGGTCTGCATCGGCGCCATGACCGTCGATGACAACGGACACGGCCTGTACACCACCGGCCTGCGCCACGGCGACGCCCTCCACCTGGCGGACCTGGATCCCCGCCGCCCCGGCCTGGAGGTGTTCGGCATCCACGAAAGCGAGGAGCGGACCCTGGCGCTGAACACGCCGGGCGTAGCCCAGTTCGACGCCAAAACCGGCGAAATCCTTTGGTCGCTGGCGCCCGGCGTGGATGTGGGCAGGGGGGTGGCTGCCGATATCGATCCCCGCCACCCGGGTTTTGAGAACTGGGGCGGCCCCGGCGGCCTGCGCGACGTGCACGGCAAAACGATCTCGGAAAAAATGCCTTCCTCCACCAACTTCCTCGTGTGGTGGGACGACGACCTCACCCGCGAGCTGCTCGACGGCAACCATATCGACAAATGGGACTGGAAGACGTCCACTACCAGGCGCTTATTGACTGCCGAAGGCTGCGTGTCCAACAACGGCACCAAGGCTACGCCCTGCCTGTCGGCCGACCTGTTCGGCGACTGGCGCGAGGAGGTGATCTGGCGCTCGGCGGACAACAGCGAGCTGCGCATCTACACCACCGTTATCCCGTCCTCCCGCCGCCTGACCACCCTGATGCAGGACCCCGTGTACCGCCTCGCCATTGCCTGGCAGAACAGCTCGTACAACCAGCCGCCGCATACGGGCTTTTATCTGGGAGCGGGAATGGACAATAAGCAATAGGCAATTAGCAATAGGCAATAAGTAATGCTCCAGGAGCGGCAATCAAAACCAACTGCTTTTCTTAAATGAATACTATGTCGAAAAATTTTTTCCATCAACTGCTGAACACAGGCAAGCGGACCTTTTTGAATCCCGTCTTATGCCTTTTCCTTATCGGGCTTACTTCGTTCGCCCTGCTGCAAAAAGACAAACCCACCGTATACCTGATCGGCGATTCCACGGTACGTAATACCAATCCGCCACAGGTGGGCTGGGGCAACGTGATCGATTCGCTCTTTGATACCACCCGCATCCGCGTGGCCAACCACGCCATGGCCGGCCGCAGCAGCCGCAGCTTCACCAACGAGGGCCGCTGGGCCCGCGTGGATTCGCTGCTGAAGCCCGGCGATTACGTGCTGATGCAGTTCGGCCACAACGACGGCAGCTATCCCGACACCACCGCCAAAAACCGGGGCACCCTCAAAGGCAACGGCGAAGATACCGTGCTGCTGCAGTGGCGCGACGGCCGCCGCGAGACGGTGCACAGCCACGGCTGGTACATCCGCCAGTTCGTGCGGGCCGCCAAAGCCAAGGGCGCCACCCCCATCGTGTTGTCCATGATTCCGCGGAATGTTTTTAAGGACGGCAAAGTGGTGCGGGCCACCGATAACTTCACCAGGTGGGACCGCGAAGTGGCCGAACAGGAAGGCGCCCTCTTCATCGACCTCAACGACATCACCGCCGACAAGTACGAAGGTTGGGGACCGGAAAAGGTAAAGACCTTCTTCCCCGGCGACGACAAGGGCGACCATACCCACACCAACCATGCCGGCGCCGCCATCAATGCCGCCTCCGTGGTGGAAGGCATCAAAAGCCTCTCAGGCTGCGATTTAAAAAAATACGTGAAGAAGTAGTGGCATCGGCTGCCTTACTTACGGGATGCCTAAAGCAAAAACTACAAAAGTCTTTAAAACGTTCATAAACACCCAAAATGCAGAACAAGCAATTCCTTTCATCGAACACCCGCAGGGGCAGCCTGCTGCTGCCGGCCCTGCTAGCCCTTTTTGTCGGACTTACCTCCTTTATTATTTTGAAAAAAGACAAGCCCGTGCTCTACCTCATTGGCGACTCTACGGTACGCAACGGCGCCGGTAACGGCAGCAACGGGCAGTGGGGCTGGGGCTCCTTCATGGCGGGCTACTTCGATACCTCGAAGATCCGTGTCGAGAACCTGGCGATGGGCGGCCGCAGCAGCCGCACCTTCATTACCGAAGGCCGCTGGGACAACATCCTTTCCCGCCTGAAAAAAGGCGATTACGTTCTCCTGCAGTTCGGGCACAACGACTCCTCGCCGCTCGATGATACCGCCCGTGCCCGCGGCACCATTAAGGGCATCGGTTCCGAGTCGAAGGAGATTTACAACCCTATTTTGAAAAAGCAGGAAGTGGTGTACAGCTACGGCTGGTACCTGCGCAAATACATCCGCGACGCCAAAGCCAAGGGCGCCACCCCCATTGTCTGCTCGCCCATTCCCCGCAACGACTGGAACGGCGACAAGGTGAAAAGGGGCTCGGAAAGCTATGCCCGCTGGGCCCGCGAAGTGGCGCAGCAGGAAGGCGTCCTGTTTATCGACCTGGAAAAAGGCATTGCCGACCAGTACGATGTGCTGGGCAAGGACAAGGTGGCCCCGCTCTTCCACGGCGACCACACCCACACCAGCGAAACCGGCGCCCGCATGAACGCCGAAGTGGTGGTGAAAGGCATCAAAGACCTCAAAAAGGCGAACCTGAGAAAGTTTTTGAAATAAACTAAAAAGAGGAGGTACGAAGTACGAAGTGGGGGGTAGGAAGTATGGATAAAGGACCAGGAAAAAAAGAATTTGAACCCCAGCTTGTTGGCCCGTTTTGATTTATCCCTTACTTTTCCAACCGCGTCTTGCCTCCGGCGAGACTTCGTGCCTCGTACCTTTAAATTTGTTCATATGATCATACAATTACTTGCCCAAAACCCGCTGGCCAAAAAAGCCGGCGTCTTTTTCCTGGCCGGCTGCCTCAGTTTGCCGGGCCTTGCTAGCCGTACCATTGCCCAGGCCGACCTGTCGGGTGAATGGAAGCTCAACGAACAGAAAAGCGAGCTGGGCCAGTTCGGCGCCAACCTGGCGCCCAAAAGCCTCAAAGTACAGTCGGTAGCAGATGCCGTTTCCATCGAACGTACAGCGCTTACCCGCAATGGTGAGGAGCGGACCACCAAGGAACGCCTGACCTTCGACGGCAAGGAAGCGGAAACCGCCATTTACGGCAATTCCAAAAAGAAATCCACCGCCAAATGGTCGCCCGACGGCCAGGTGCTTACGGTCAATTCCACCATCCTGTTCGACCGCAACGGCGAAACCATGGAGATCAAGGTGACCGAAACCTGGAAGCTGGCGGAGGGCGGCCTGCTGTCCGTGGAATCCACCTCCACTTCTTCCTGGGGCACGAATACCATGAAGCTGGTGTACGATAAAGTAAAGTAGTTTACGCGTTTACAAGTTTACGTGTTTACAAGTTCATGGGTTAGTTGTTGAAGGGGGGCAGGAGTGGAGTGTTGATTGGTTTAAAGTATTTTTTGCTAAGCTGGATTTATAGTTATTTGCTTGTTGCTTATTGCCAATTTTCTTTTCCTCTTTTTCCTTCTTTGCCTATTGCCTATTGCCTATTCTCTATTGACTATTGACGATCAAATCCCTCTAGCATATGAATTTTCTCTCTTTAAGGAAGAGGCCGGTCACGCTGGTCGCTTCGGCCCTGGCGGTTTTTTCCCTGGGCCTGATGGCCCCTTATTATTCCCAGGCCCAGAAGATCGACCGGAAGGCGCTGATCGAGCGCCACAAGGTGATCAACGACCGGCCCGACACCCTGGCGTCGCTGACCGTGGGCAACGGCTCCTTTGCCTTTACGGTAGACGTCACCGGCCTGCAAACCTTTCCCAAAGAATACGAAAAGGGCGTGCCCCTGGGCACCCAGTCCGAATGGGGCTGGAACGCCTTTAAAAATACCGCCGGCTACCGCCGCGAGGAAGCCCTTAAACCCTACAAGCTCCACGGTCGCGAAGTGTCGTACCTGGTGCAGTGGGGCTCGGAAGGCGGACGCCCCAAACAGGCCGCCGACTGGTTCCGCCAGAACCCCCACCGCCTGCAGCTGGGCAACCTCGGCTTCGCCCTTACCAAAAAGGACGGCTCGCCCGCAACCCTGTCCGACCTGCAGGAGGTCCACCAGGAGCTGAACCCCTGGACCGGCGCCATCCACAGCCGTTTCAGCGTGGAGGGCGTGCCCGTGGATGTGGTAACCTACGGCCACCAGCAGCAGGACCTGGTATCCGCAAAAGTGCAGTCCCCCTTGCTGAAGGACGGCCGCCTGAAGGTGCGCCTCCGTTTCCCGTATCCCACCGGCGAATGGTCCGATATGGGCACCAATTACACCCATGCCGACAAACACCGGTCGCAGGTGCAGGGACAGGCCGCCAACAACGCCTGGGTAGCCCACCAGCTCGACAGTGCCCGCTATTATGTCGGCCTGGGCTGGAAAGGCAAGGCTGAGCTGGAGAAAAAGGAGGAGCATGAGTTCCTGCTGGTCCCGGCCGGCGGCGCCGAAACCTTCGAGTTCAGCTGCCTCTTCGCCCGCAAATCTTTCGGTCCCGTACCGCCCGGCTTCGAACAGACCAAAGCCAGCAGCGAAGCTGCCTGGAAGTCGTACTGGAGCAAGGGAGGTGTTGTGGACTTCACCGGCAGCACCGACCCCCGCGCCGCTGAGCTGGAGCGCCGCATCGTGCTGTCGCAGTACCTGATGCGGACGCAGGAAGCCGGCACGGTTCCGCCCCAGGAAACCGGCCTCACCTATAACAGCTGGTACGGCAAGGCCCACCTGGAAATGCCTTACTGGCACCTGACGCATTACCCTCTTTGGGAAAAGACCGACTACCTCGAAAAAGTGATGAACTGGTACCAGCAGGTAGCCCCCTTTGCCAAAGAGATCGCCCAGCGCCAGGGCTACGAAGGCGTGCGCTGGCAAAAGGTGGTAGAAAACAGCGGTGAAGAAGTGCCTTCCTCCGTGGGCGCCTTCCTCATCTGGCAGCAGCCCCACTATATTTATTTTGCTGAGCTCATCTACCGCAACCGCAACGACAAGGCTACCCTGGACAAATACAAGGACCTGGTGTTCGCCACCGCCGACTTTATGGCCTCCTTTGCCTATTTCGATAAGGAGAAGGGGCGCTATATCCTGGGCAAGGGCCTGATCCCGGCCCAGGAGCGCTTCAAGGCCGAAGAAACTTTTAACCCTACCTACGAGCTGGTGTACTGGCAGTGGGGCCTGGAGGCCGCCCAGAAATGGCGCCAGCGCCTGGGCCTGCCCCGCAACCAGAAGTGGGACGAGGTGATCGCCAAGCTGTCGCCCCTGCCCGTGCAGAACGGGGTGTACCTGGCCGCCGAAAGCGCCCCCGACTCGTACACCAACCCCCAATACAAAACCGACCACCCCAGCGTTTTCGGCGCCTACGGCATGCTGCCCCTGAGCAATATGCTCGACACCGCCACCATGCGCCGCACCTTCGACCTGATCTGGAAGGACTGGTCCTGGAACGACACCTGGGGCTGGGACTTCCCGATGACGGCCATGACCGCCACCCGCCTGGGCCTGCCCGAAAAGGCGATCGACGCCCTGTTCATGAGCGTGCCTACCAACACTTATCTGAAGAACGGCCACAACTACCAGGACAACCGCCTGACCCTCTATATGCCCGGCAATGGCGGCCTGCTGACGGCTGTTTCGATGATGCTGGCCGGCTACGACGGCAGCAAGGGCCCCAACCCGGGTATCCCGAAAAACGGCCAGTGGAAGGTGAAGTGGGAAGGGTTGAAGAAGATGCCCTAAACTGCGTTTAGTTTACGAGTTCACAAGTTCACGAGTTTACGAGTTCCTGGGTTCGTGGATTTGAGCAGGGTGCTTCCCTTCCTGTTACATTGAATATTTTCAATTCTAGATTTTACCTTTCAAGGGGGCTGCAAGGGGTTGAGAACCTTTGCAGCCCTTTTCACTGGCGTTGCGTATGCTAACTATTATTTGCCTATGATAGGGAAGATGGAAGCCGGCCGGCAAGTGCTGCCCGGCGAAGAAGTAATAGGTGGCCCGGTAAACTTAACTAAAGACAGGATAGGCAACCTGCGATACTCCCTGAACAGCCGCGACCTGGTTTCGCTGAAGGCGGAGATCAACCTGGGCCTGCAACAGGCACTGCTGGCCGTGGTGCAGGGCGTGGTGCGCTGCAACGTAGCGATCGCCTTTTATCATAGCGGCGTTAAGGTGGCCCCTTTGCCCTATACGGTGGATTATTCCCTCCTGTCCGACCAGGAGCTGGATGCGGAATTCCAGCGGCGGTCGCGCAGGTAAAGGGGCCGCCCTCCAGCGCGCAACTGGAAGCGCTGGGCTGCGTGATGGAGCAGTACGGCAAGCGCCGGCTGCCCCTGCCGGGCCACCGGAAGAAATGGTGGCAGTTCTGGAAATAACGGCTGTGCTTGCTGTTTGTGAGAATTATATAATGTGTAAAGGGTTGAAGGTCTTGATCGGATCTTCGGCCCTTTTCTTTTTCAACCCCGAAAAACGGGCGTTCACCGGCTATGTATACAAAAAAACGCCCATGCGCCCGGTTTCAACCCCCGCTCTGCCGTGTTCACCGAAACCAACCTTTACTGCCCGGTTTAGCGGCGTAGCTTTGATCTATCAAACGAAGCCACT
>NZ_JBBBEI010000028.1:0-65034 GCF_037132455.1 Huijunlia imazamoxiresistens
TGGCCATCTATGAAGGATGGAAACTTGCCCAGGAAGCCCTTAACCGGGCTGGGCCTTAAATGTGTCCTAACGGTAGCCACATAGGGAGGGGTGAAGTCTCGTAGCTCCGCGGCAGCAGCCTATTATGAGAGAAACAATAGTAAGAGCTGAAGCCGCACTGGTATGCCCTACCTTGCTTCTGATTTACATGCACTTCTCCCGCGAAGCTACGAACCCCCTCCCTATGTGGGGAGGGGGTTCGTAGCCTTAGGCTAGACCGGGGGAGAGGTTTTACGCCTTAACCTTCTATAATCTCGGATGCGCTCCTGCTGCTGGTGGCCACACGAACATCCTGGTACCGCTCCCGCAGCATGTCCATCATGTACTTGTTGACTTCCCACTGGCTGGTGATGGGCTGGCGGGTGAAGGGCAGCGATACCATGTAGGGATAAGGACCGAATTCGGGGGTGATGGTGAAGGAGGTAGCCTTCTCGGCCCGTTTCCGCGCTACCACTTTGTCCCACCAGGCAAGGTGCTTTTCCACGGCTTCCTGCCATTCGGGTACACGGGGATCCGGTACCTGCGGGCCTTCGGGATAACCGACACGGGCATGAATATGCTCCGTCCGGGAGATGGCCAGGGCCATTGCTTCAGGCTGGTCGTCAAGGTAGGATTCGGCTACATTCACCCAATGCGAGGCATCCAGGGTAAGTTTCAGGTAAGGAATTTTTTGCAGGTATTCTTTGGTGATGTGGGCGGCAAAGGCAAATTTGTTCCGGTGGGTTTCGTGGAATACGTCCACGCCGGAGCTCTGGGTATGCGCTACCGCCAGGTCGACCAGTTGCTTGTTCTGCTCAAAGGAAAAGAAATCCTTGCCGGTCTGCGAATCGATTTTGGGGGCAGGCAGGGGCTTTACCAGCTCCAGCCAGGCGGCATAGGTATCGAAGTGTTTGGCAAAGTCGGCATCATAGGTGCCGTAGTGCTGGGGGATGGCTTCGAGCCCGTATTGCTCCAGCTTTTCCCAAACGCCTTCCAGCTTAGCCCGGGAGGAGTCATTGGCAATGGCGTATTCAATGCCGTCATAGCCCGCCTGCTTTACGGCGGACAGGAAATCATCCCAGCACAGGTGCTCGCTTCCCCACCAGGGGCAATAGAATTTCAGTTTCATGGTTCTTTGTGGTTAATGGGCCAGTTAGAAGAAATTACTTTTTCTTTCAGGAGGTGCTGGTAAGGCGGGCGGATGCCGGCTTCCGTTTTCACGCTGTCGGATACCATGGGGCCGTTGTTGGTCCACAGGTTGTTGGGGCCGTTGGCGTTCTGCAAAAATTTCTCCGCCGGGCACCAGTTGTCTTTCACGGTAAAATAGGACGAGCCTTCATCACAATAGAGGTAAAACCAGTGGTGCGGGTCGTGGGCATAAGGCGCCACGTAAATGCTGTCCACGTAGTTGCGGGTGATGACCGAGCCGGGCTGGGCCGACAGGGTGTAAATGGCCGCCACGTCGTACATCTGCTTGGCGTAATGGTGGATCTTGTTGGCCGTGATGGCGTTGTTGCGCATGGCGTTCACGGTCCTCGTCCAGCCCCAGCCCAGGGAGATGCCCGAATAGTACACGTCGCAGATCTCGTTGTATTCGATGCGCATGCCGCGGACATAGCCCGCGCCGATGCCGACGCAGCCCCAGTCTTCGTTGGTCACGTTGGTCACCAGGTTATCGTGTATCAGCATGTTGGTGCATACCTCGCGGGCATCGGAAGGATTGTAGGGAAGGTGGGCCTCCACGCTTTCATCCGAAAAGACGCCGGCCTGCAGGGCGGTGCCCCCGATGTCGCGGAACAGGTTGCCCTTTACCACGTCGTCGTGCGTGCCCCGGACGTAATCGAGGCCGGTGGCGGCCAGGTGCTCGAAGCGGCAGCCTTCAAAGCCGGTATGGTGGGCGTATTTTACCGAAACGGCGGCGGCGGGGCGTCCTACCCAGGCCTGGTTCTCCAGCCCCTTCTTGTCGGGAGTACCGGGAATTTTGAGCTTGTAGGCGTCCAGCATGTACATGCCGGCCTGGTGGGGCACATGGCCTTCCCGGGAGGGGCGCAGCCAGGTGGCGTGCTGAAAGGAAATATTTTTAAACTGGAAGTAGGCTACGGGATTATCGAGGGTTCCTTCCACCCGCACCAGGGTTTCCAGCACCGGGGCGATCACGCGGGCAGATGCCAGGTTTTCGCCGCTACGGGGCCAGTAATACAGCTTTCCCGCCTTGCTATCGAGGTGCCATTCGCCCGGCTCGTCGAGGAACGCCAGGGCATTGGCCAGGTAGAAAGCGGAATTGCCCGTCTTTTTGGAGAGCCAGGGCGCGGGCCAGGGGTGCTCCGACTGGATGCGGCTTTCGGGCTGGTAAAAGGACAGCAGCACGCTGTCGCCCTGCACCTTTGCCGACCGTACCCGCAGGTTAGCCACCGCCCACCACTGGTGGATGAACATTTCCATACCCTGCAGGGAAGAAATGTCGCCGGTTTTGGGTTTGGGGATCCAGCAGGTCTCGTCCTTGTGGTTCCAGGAAAGGATGCGGCTCATGCTGTCGCCGTTAACGCTCTTGGCGCGGATGGCTTTTTGGTCGTTGACCCACAGTTGCCGGAAGGACTGCACCTGGCCCCATTCGGTGGGAGCATCGGCCACCCATACCTTGCCGCGGGCCGCTGCCGGCAGTCCCGCTACGGCAGGCGCCTTTTTCCAGCCCGTGACGGCCACGCCCCCGCTGAATACCGGCCGCTCGCCCGGAGCGGCTTCAATAACGGTGGGACTGCCCTCGGTGCCGGCGTCCTCGGGCCGTACGAACAGGGGTTCGAACAGGCGGTAGGTGCCCCCTTTGACAATGATGTGAATGCCGTCCTTTACGGAAGGGTCCTTCAGGCGCCGGAGCTCGCGGGCCTGCCGCAGGGCCGACTGCACGGTGGCTTTGGGCTGGGCGGAGGTGCCGGGATTGCTGTCCGCCCCGTTCGGCGCCACCCATATATCGGCGGCAAAGGCTTGGGAAATCAATAACGTAAACGAGAAAATAAGAGACAACCGTTTCATCAATTCTATCCTTTGATTGGTTCGTGTAATTCGTCTGGTGTGCTGCGCGCTTTACTGGAAAACGCTTTTCATATAGGCCGTGTTGGCGGTAAAGTTCTTGCGCACGTTGGTGGGGTCGGTCTGGTCGCGGGAACGCTCGATCACCAGCCAGCCCTTCCACTTCATTTTATCGAGGGTCTTCTTCACTTTCTTCATGTCCACCTGCTTGTCGTTCTGCAGCCATACGCCGTCCTTGTTGGTGCAGTGGATCATGCAGATGCGGTCTTTACCAAGGATCTTCAGCTCCCGGTACAGGTCGCGGCCTTCGGAGAGCGGGTTGGCGAAGTTGAAATAGATCTTGATGGCGGGCGAGCCGATGTCTTGGAGCAGCTGCACTTCCCCGGCAGCGTCCAGGGCGGTTTCGATGCCGATGACCACCCCGGCCTCCTCGGCCATTTTGCCGGCCACCTTCAGGCGCTCGACGATGGCGGGGCGCAGCCCGGGATTCTTTTTCAGGTCACCCTGGATGCCCAGGGGCAGGAAGGCCACCTTGACGTTCATGGCTTTCATGGTATCGATGCAGTCCTGCACCATGCGCTGGTAGGTGGCGCGGGTAGCGAAGGACTGGGCATAGAAGCCGGTCATGGCCAGGGAGCAGATCTCGAGGTTCAGCTCTTTGGCCTTGTCCAGGAACTGTTTGCGGGTATCGGGGTTGGCGAGCTGGCTGTCGAAGGTTTCGCGCTGGCCCAGGCCGCCCATGTCCACCTCCAGGCCGTCGGCGCCGAGGTCCTTGGCCAGCTGGAAGGCGCTGAGTTTCTGGCGCTTCAGGATCATCAGGTCCACCACGGCAATTTTATAGCGGGGTTTTCCTTTGGCAAAAACGTCCAAAAGGTCGGGTTGGGCCGATCCGGCCCAGGAGAGTTGCCGGGAAAACAGCAGGCCGGCGGTAAGAGTAGCGGCCGCGCCCAAAAAGCGCCGGCGGGAAAAATCGGAAGAAGGGTTATCCTGTTGGGGAGTATTCATGATGACAGCAGGGGTGATTTTAAAGGGTAAAACAGCGCCCTTACGGGGCGCCGGTGCATCGTACTATTGGGAAATGCTTTCATTAAAAACCTTCGTCAGTTCGTCGAAACTTTTGAGGGCGTTAGCCGGGAGGCGTTCGCCTTTGTCGCCGAACACGTACAGGGCAGGGTATTTCTCGATGGTCACTTTGGATTCATCGTATTTGCCTTCCTTGTTCTTTACGGCGGCGGCATTCAGCTTCAGGTGCTGCGCCAGGAAATCGTAGGTGGCCAGCCGCTTCGACAGGCCGTAATCGTGGCCTTCTGCGGGCAGGTGCACGTTTTGCACCCCGTCCGTCTTCCCGTAAAAGCCATAGATGCGCTGCAGGAAAGGGTATTCGTATTTGGGTACCGTCTGGGTCATGTCCTTGCCGTCGGATACCGCCAGCATGGGGCGGGGCGCTGCCAGGGCGGCGATCTCGGTATTGTTGGACCCGCCTTCGCACAGCTGGATGCCCATGCCGCTTTCGCAGGGACAGCCGCCGTTGTGGAAGGCCGACAGCATCACCACGGGCACGCTCACTTTAATGCGGTCGTCGATGGCCGTGAGGAACATCGTCTGGCTGCCGCCGCCCGATCCGCCGGTTACGGCGATGCGGCTGGTGTCCACGCCCTTAAGAGTGGTGAGGTAGTCGAGGATGCGGATGCCGTTGAGCACCTGGATGGTCTGGGCCAGGCTGCGGCGGTGGTCTTCGGCCTTGAACTGGAGGGCCGATTCGCCCCAGGCAAACAGGTCGTAGCTAAAGGCTGCGGCGCCCATGCGGGCCTGCATGGCGCAACGGTACTGGCAGTCGGCCCGGTAGCGGCCGTCGCCGAAATGCCCGTCGGGATTGAGGATGATGGGCATCTTCCCTTTCGGCTTCAGGGGTTTGTAGAGCGAGCCGCTCACGTAGAGGCCGGGCAGCGTTTCGATGGCCACGTTCTGCACCGTATAGCCGTCCATGGTGCGTACCGGCGTTACTATCGGCTGCGAAGCCGGTTTGGCGGGCAGCGGCGACAGGCGCAGGGTGGACAGGATGCAGGAACGCAGCGCCGCCCGGCGCTTTTCCCAGGATTCTTTATCGTGGTAGCGCGTGGACAGGTAGTCGAGCTGCTCTTTTCCTTCTTCCGGGGTTTTCAGGTGATACCGGTAGCCCTGCAGCTCATAGGAATGGGTGCCGGTTTTGGAAAAGGTCATATCCTGGGTCGGAAGGATGTTCTCCAGGGTCTTTTCCACGCTGGGGCGGAACCGCCAGCCGGCATAGGTCACCCAGTGGTCCTTCACCATCGGCTCCGAATATTTCAGCTTTACCTTGTAGCGGTTTTCGATCTCCTGCAATACTTCTTTCAACGGCCGTTTAAAACCATCGTCGGAGGTTTGTGCAAAGGAGGAAAGCCCAAAGAACGTTAACAGGACCAGTAAGCTTTTTTTCATGCCATATTTTTTTGAAGGAATTGGTTAACTGGTTAATTAGGAGGAGCCGTCCGTTGTAGGTTTCCCCGTCCAATTAACCAATTAACCAATTAACCAATTAACCAATATCCCAATTCCCTAATCGTTGGTGATCTCCCCACCCTTGGGGGCTTCGTAGCCTTTCTTTTTGGGCCAAACGCCGTTCTCGATCTTTACCGGCTTTAGTTTGGAGGGGTCGATCTTTACGTATTTGATCCGCTCACGGCGCCAGGTGTACACCGCGTGCACCATGCCGTCGGAGGATTGGATGATGGAAGGATAGCTATACTGGCTGATGGGCGAGTCTTCGAGGATCAGCGCGGCCGACCAGTTCTTACCGTCTTTGGAAACGGAAATGTTCAGCGGGGTACGGGGACCTTTGGCCAGGTCGCCGGGAGGCAGTACGTGGTTGTAGATCAGCAACTGGCGGCCGTCCTTGAGGGTGACTGCATCGGTTCCGCTGTTGTTGTTGGGTAAATTTGTCTTAGCCAGGGGTGACCAGGTCTTGCCGTTGTCCGACGACCAGCTTTCCAGCACGGCCCGGTTGCGGCTGCGGGCCAGGATCTGCAGCTTGCCGCCTTTGTGAAAAAGGATGGAAGGCTGGATGGCATTCAGCTCCTTGCCGTCGTTGATGGGACCGATCTTTTCCCAGGTTTTGCCCTGGTCTTTGGAGGCTTCGAAGTGCACGCGCCAGCCGCCGGAGCCTTCCGTGCTGGAAGGTGCCAGGATGGTACCATCGTTCAACAGCACGGGCTTATTCTTTACGGGCCCGATAAAGCCTTTGGGCAGGGATTGAGGGGCCGACCAGGTAACGCCATGGTCTTTGGACGTCCGCATCCAGCCCTGCCAGGTGGAAGGGCTGGGACCGATTTTGTAAAACAGCAGCAGTTCGCCGTTGGGCACCTGGAACAGCACGGGATTCCAGGTAGGGTAACGAAGGGTGTCGTTTACTTTGCCGTCCGCCACGCTATCCGGGGCCGACCATTTATCGTTCACCAGCCGGCTCACGTAGATGCACACATCGGGGTTGCGTTCCCGGGTGCCGCCGAAAAAGGCGGTCACCAGTCCTTTGGGGGTTTCCACGATGGTAGCGGAATGGCTTTGCGGAAAAGGCGCTTTCTCATACACGAATTCGTCTACCAGGATGCCGCTTTTCCAGGGACCTTTCCCGGGGGCGGTTTTTGCTTTCACGGAAGTCTGGGCAAAAACAGCCGGGACACTCAGGGCAACAACGGCCAGCAGGCTTACAATTTTCTTCATTATCGGGGGAATAGTTATTTGTGGGTTTAGAAGCTTTTTACACCGGTGACGGGGCTGCTGAAGGAATAGGACCCGGAGCCTACCCGCAGTACGGCGCGGTCGCCTTCCTGGCGCAGGAAGGTCACTCCGGGCACGGAAGCCAGGGCCTTGCCGCCTTCGGTTACGTCTTCCATGGAACGGGCCGGCACATAGATCTCGGCTTCGGTATTGCCGGGGAGGGACAGCTGCCATTGGAAGCGGCCGCCTTCGGTTTTCCAGGAGCTCCGGATCATTCCCTGCACGGAGCGGAAGGAGGCGTTCACGGAGGTCAGCCCGGCTACAGGGGTGGGCTTCATTTCGAGCTTTTTAAAGCCGGGAGCGCCGGGGGCCGTTTTGATGCCCGCCAGGTTCTCATAGTACCAGATCACCAGGTCGCCGAGCAGCATCACGTGGTTGCCCGAGTTCATGGCCGGGTTGGCGGTATTGCCGTTCCACAGCTCCCAGATGGTGGTGGCGCCGTTGGCCACCATATAGCCCCAGCTCGGGTAGTCGCGGTTGGCGGCGATGGTGAAGGCCACGTCGGGACGGCCATAGGCCGACAGGCCGCGCATCAGCCACTGCGAGCCGATCAGGCCGGTGCTGAGGTGACTTTTGTTTTCCACGACGGTTTTCTGGATGATGTTGTCAAACACCGCTTTCTTGCTGGCTTCGGGCACGATGCCGAAGGTCAGGGGCAGCAGGTTGGCGGTTACCGCATTGTTGCTATAGCGCCCGCTTTGCGGGTCGAAATATTTCTTGTTGAAGGCTTCCTTGATGTTTGCCGCCAGGGCCTGGAACTCCGGAATATCGTTCTGGTGGCCGGACAGGGTGGCGAACTGCTGCATCAGCTGCAGCAGGTAGTAGTAGTAAGCCGTGGCGATCAGCTTGCCGTCGGTCTGGCGCAGCGAATCCTTGGAGTGGATCAGTTCGGGCGATTCCGGCGGCACGCACCAGTCGCCATAACTGTCCTTGGTCACGATATATTCCGGCGTCATGTACTTGCTCTTCATGTAGCCCATCCATTTTTTCATGGACGCGTAATGCTTCACAATAGGTTGCTTGTCGCCGTACTGGTTATAGAGCATATTGGCGATCACCAGGTAGGTGCCCGGCCAGGTCATGTTGTCCTTGTAATAAAACCAGAAGGAAGGCGCCACGTCGGGGATGGCTCCTTCAGCGGTCTGCGACTGCTCGATGTCGTCGAGCCATTTCGCATACAGGCGGCCGTTATCGAAGATAAAGCTCTCGCCGTGGGCGCCGGTGGCACGGTCGCCCAGCCAGGGCTGGCGCTCGTTGCGCTGCGGGCAATCTACGGGCATGCCCTTGTAGTTGCTGCGGATGCCCCAGTACGCATTTTTGAAGACGGCGTTGATGGTGGGGTCCGAAGTTTCAAAAGTGCCGGTGGTCTGCATGTCGTCGTACACCACCTGGCCTTCGAAGTCCCCTACCGTAGGTGTGCCGGGATAGCCGGTGATCTCCACGTAGCGGAAGCCGTGGTACACGAAGGAAGGGTGCCAGGTTTCGGCGCCAGACCCTTTCAGGGTATAGATATCGGTCACGCGGGCATCGCGGAGGTTGGCCACGTAAATCGAGCCGTCCTTTTGAAGGGTTTCCGCAAAGCGCAGCTTCACCTGCTGGCCCTTTTGGCCGCGCACTTTCAGCTGCAGCCAGCCGGCCATGTTCTGGCCCATGTCGAGGATCCAGGTACCGGGCTTCTGTTGCGTGATGCTCCGGGGCTTCAGCACTTCCATCACCTTCATGTTGTCCGTCATCTGGGCCTCTACCCTGCCGCCCGGGGCTTTTACCAGCTGCACGGGCAGCCAGCTTTTGGCGGCATAGCCGGCGGTGGTCCAGCCGGTCAGCTCCCTGGTGGCGTCGTATTCCTCTCCGTCGTATTCGTTGTTGGTGCGGATGGGACCGTCGGCGGTCATCTTCCAGCTGTCGTCGCTTTTAATGATTTCTTTTTTGCCGTTGGCGTATTCGATCTCCAGCTGCAGCAGCATCTTGGGATAGCCGAAGGTGTGCCACTTATGGGGCTTGTAGTTCTGGCGCATGGCAAAGAAGCGGCCATTGCCCAGCACGGTGCCCAGGGCGTTCTTTCCCTGTTTCAGGGCGGCGGTAACGTCGTAGGTGTTGTATTTAACGGATTTGCTGTAGTCGGTGGGTACGGGTGCCAGCACGGCGTCGCCGACGCGCTTGCCGTTGAGGAACAGCTCGTACAGGCCCAGGCCGGCGATGTAGACGGTGGCTTTCTTCACCGGGGCGGTGGCGGCAAATTCTTTGCGGAAGTAGCGGGCGGAGAGGCGGGCGAACTGGCTGACGCTGTCCCAGGCAAAGGCGCTGTCCATGCCGATCCACTGGGCGTTCCAGTCCTTTTCGGCCAGCAGGCCCATGCTCCAGCGGGCGGCGGGGCTCCAGTCGCTTTCGCCTTTGGAGGTCCAGGTCTTGACCTTCCAGAAGGCGGCGGTGCGGCTGGAAAGGGGTTTGCCCCCATAAGGTACTAGTACAGACTGGGAGGAGGCGACCTTGCCGGAGTTCCAGAGGTCGCCTTCGCCGGCGGCCAGCTTGGCGGGGCTGGAGGCTACCAGCACCTGGTAGGCGGTTTGTTCGATGCCGCGGCCGGCGCCTTCCACTTCCCAGCTCAGGCGGGGAGCTTCGGCGTCGATGCCCTGCGGGTTGCGGAGCATCTCGGTGCGGAGGTTGGAGAGCTGCAGGGCGCCGGGGCCTTCCTTTTTGAAAGAAACCAGGGCAGCGCCGGCGCCAAGCGCCAGGACAAGGAGGAACGTAAGTTTTTTATGCTTCATATGACAAAACAATGTGGGCCAATTTGGCGGTAAATGCTCTTAAAGAACCTTTATTTTCCCGTTCACCGCGCCGTTTTTCGGTGGCCGGCGCTTTTTTTTCGCCCTTGGCCTTTTTCGGAAGGCCGGAAAGGCGGACGGTTTTTGGGACGGGTAAAGTTAGAAGAGGCGTTCAGGGTGGGAAATATAATTTTTGACTTTATTGATGGATTATTTTACCGCCTCTACCTAAAAAGGCGCCCTTTGCGTTAAGGAGCGCCTTTTTAGGTAGAGGCGGGGGGAATATCCTGTAGCACTACTCTCCTGCCTTGAAGTATACGTTGATCTCCCGGTAGCGTTTGGGATCCTTTTCGTAGTCGTAATAAATATGCTTATCACTCATGGGGCCGGTGGTTTCCGGCTTCTGGGTTTTCGTGCCGATGGGGGCTATGCCCTGCATAAACGAAATATCGCCCGAAGGAAAGGTCGGGTCAATGTTGTGCCAGGGATCGAATTCCAGGTGGGGCGTAAAGAGCCGCAGGAACAGGTCTTCCTGGTCGGTCACGAAGGTCAGCGGCTGGCCGGTGGTCTGCAGCTGCGCCCAGTACATGTTGGCATGGTAACCGGTGAATTCGGGAACCTTCCAGGGCGTCATGCCGGTAGCCACCGTGTCAAACGCCTTTTCCCACACGCCGAAGGCATTGCCCTTCATGCGGTTCTTCCAGACGCGGTAGGGACCTTTGCCCATGTAGCGGATGCCTTTCACCTGGTCCTGCGGGAACGAGAAGTTCACGCCCAGGATCCGGGTGAAATAGGCGCCGGGGAAGTAGTTCACTTTCATCCGTACCCAGCCCGAGGGATAAACCGTCCACTGCAGGGTGTTGTAGCTGTTCTTGCGGTCGAAGGTCGATTCGATCACCAGGTTGTTGCCGTCGTAGCGGTGTTTGAAGCCGGCAAAGTTGTTGGCGGCCTCCTGCAATACGGGACCGTTGTTAAAAGGCACCTCGCCTTTGGCGCTGCGCAGCTGCTGCAGGATGCCGGTGCGCTGGTGAAACCGGTATTCGTTGCCCCCGGCCTTGACGATAAAGGCCGAATCGGCAGTAGTGATGTCCACTTTCCCGGGGCCTTCCGTTTTTACGATCTTCGGTGCTACGGCAGCCGGCAGCGTAATGGGCCAGCTCCAGGTAAACAGCTCGCGGCCGTGGGGGTCGGTAGCGGTGAGGTGGAGCACGTCGAAGGACTTCCAGTTGGCGGGCAGGGCCATCCGCAGGGCACCCTTTTCCAGGGGCTTCAGGTTGGGCGCCGGAATGGAACCGGTCACGCTGTCCTTTTTCGCCCGGGAGCCCAGGAGGGGCAGGGTCGCCAGCTTGTACGAAAATTTACATTGATTGAGGTTGGTGAAATGATAACGGTTCTCCAGGTAAAAGGTGCCGTCAAAGGAAGGTGTGAGCTCGCGGCGCTCGAAGTAGACGGGCGACCAGACCTCTTTTATGGTATAATAGGAACCTTCTTTTTCGTGGTGGGGACCTACGATGCCGTCGGCGCCGTGGTTGCCGTCGGTATCGATGAAGCCGTCTTTATCCGTACGCACCACGCCCTGGTCGGCAAAGTCCCACAGGAAGCCGCCGGCCGATTGCGGGTAATGCCACATGGCTTCCCAATAGTCCTCGATGCCGGCGCCGTGGCCGCCGTCGTACATGCCGTGGAGGAACTCCGTCGGCATCACGATGCTGTGGCCGTGCATGTAGTTGCCCACGCCGTAGTTGTATTCGCGGTAGTGCTGGGTGTCAAATCCGCGGAAATCTTCCCAGGCGTGGATCAGGGGGCGGCGCTGGATGTCGTGTTCGTCGAAGAGGTGGTCCAGCTCGTAGTTGTGGCCGCCTTCGTTGCCGTTGATCCAGAACACGACGGAGGGGTGGTTCTCGTCGTGCTCGAGCATTTCATGAAACAGCTTGGTGCCGGTAGGGGTATCGTAGTGGCCGTGCCAGCCTGCCAGCTCGTCCATCACGAACAGGCCGAGGGAGTCGCAGACCTCCAAAAAATGGCCGTCGGGCGGGTAGTGCGACATGCGCACCGCGTTCATGTTCATGTCCTTCATCAGCTGCACGTCGGCAATGCTGCGGCTCCTGCTCAGGGCGCGGCCGGTCTCGGGCCAGAAAGAGTGGCGGTTAACGCCTTTGAACTTAATTTTGACGCCGTTGACGTACACGCCGTCGCGCTCCTTCACTTCCACGGTGCGGAAGCCAAAATTTTTGGAAACGGTATGCACCGGTTTGCCGCCTTTCAGCAGGCTGAATTCGACCCGGTACCGATTCGGTGTTTCGGGCGTCCACAGCCGGGGAGCGGCTACCGAGGTGGCCACCTGCACCAGGCTGTCGCCTCCTTTCAGGGCTTTCTTAAATGCCGTTCCCACCTTCTGGCCAGCCAGGGTATAGATCTGGGCGGATACTTCATTGGCGGTACCGGGCTGCACGTATACATTGGCCTTGAAGGCGCCGTTGGCTTTGGCATCGAGGGCTACCCTTGAAATGTTCTGGGCAGGCAGGGCTTCCAGGAAAACGGGGCGGAAGATGCCGCCGAAGATCCAGAAGTCGGCCTTGCGCTCGGCTTCGTTTACGGATTGGTTGGCGGAATGCTTGGCTACGGTAGCTTCCAGCACGTTGTTACCGCCGTATTGCAGCAGGTCCGAAATATCGTATTTGAAAGCATAAAAGGAACCCTGGTGCATCGGGCCGGCGGACTTGCCGTTGATCTTTACCTCGGTGTCGGTCATGGAGCCTTCAAAGACGATCTGCACTTTCTTGCCTTTCCAGGCCGCGGGCACCTTGAACTCATATTTGTACAGGCCTTTTTCCCTGCCCTTCGAGCTGTCTTTCTGGAAACCGTAATTGTATTTTCCAAAACCCTGGAGCTCCCAGTTGGAAGGGACGGGTATGGTGGTCCATTTGCCGGAATTGCGTCCTTCGGTGCAGAAGAACTGCCAGTTGACGGTTTGGTCGCTGCCCGTACCGGACAGGTAGACCGTTTCGGTCTTTTGTGCCTTCAACCCGAACAAGGAGCAGGAAGTAAGTGCGAGTAAAAATGATCTCTGAAAAAACGACTTCATCAAGGGTTATTTACAATTATCAATTTGCGTATTAATTCTTCTGATTGGATAATGTGCGGAAAGGTACGGTGGGCAAACCTTCCCTGTTGAATAAATTCGGTTGTGCGGCCTCGTTCCAGGCAAAGCGAACCGCCGTGGGCCGGGCGATGGAGGGCGCAGATACCACTACTTTCTTACCCGCAAGGCGGGCTTCCGCCGGCACGAATTTACCGTCGGCGCCGGCCAGCTCGAACCAGGTCAGGGCCTGCCCGTCACGGCTCACGAGCCCGCTGCCGGTATGGTTGAATTCAATTTCCAGCTTATTTCCTGCAGCTTTGAGTTTTTTGAAAGCGGGACCTGAGGCTACTACTTTCTTGCCGTAATCCTTTTCCAGGGCCAGCAGCGCCAGGCGGCGGCCAACTTCCCATTTATAGGTCGGGTGGATGTCGTCGAGCTTGTCGCAAAGGTCGGTGGTCACCACCATGCCGGTATACGGCACCGACAGGGCGGCGGCCTGCGCTTCGCGGAATTCGGCCAGCGCCTCGGGCGTATGCGCCTGGTCGCCGCCATTGCTGCCCGAATACAGGAAGGGAGCGATCTGTACGAAATAAAACGGCAGCTTTTCATCCTTCCAGGTGCGGCGCCAGTTGCCGATCAGCATTTTCAGCTTTCGGGTGTATGGCTCCCGCTCGTTCAGCATGCAGTTCGACTCGCCCTGGTACCACAAAAAGCCCCGCAGGGTAAAGGGCGCCAGGGGGCGGATCATGCCTGCATAGAACTTGCCCACCCGCTCGCCGTCCACGTTCAGGCTGTCGCCGCTGCCGGTCATCCGGAAGCCGGAAGTGCCGGCAAAGTCGCCGGGAGCCATCCAGGGCTCGATGCGGCTGCCGGGTATGGAGGAAGAAATGACGCCGATGGGGATGCGCAGCTCTTCGTACAGCTTTTTGGCGAAGTGGTAGCCGGCGGCCGAAAAGGCCTTCAGGTGTTCCCCTTCGGCGGCATTCCAGCCTTTATTGATATCGCCCCCCTTGTTCAGGTCGCGTTTCACCAGGAACAGGCGGATGTTGCCGTTCTTTTCCTGCTGCAGCGCTTCCGGGTCCAGGCCCTTGCCGTGTACGGCGTTGGCGTACTTGCTGCTCTTGTTCATGGTGAATTCCATGTTGGACTGCCCCGAGCAAAGCCACACCTCTCCCACCAGCACGTTGTCGAGGATAAGGGTGTTGGTGCCCGCCACTACCAGCTGCGCGGGCTGGGCCGACGCCGCCAGCGGCGACAGGAATACCTGCCAGCTGCCCTCGATGGCGGCAACGGTCTTTTTTACCTGCTTGCCAAAAGTGACGGTCACCGCCTCTCCGGCAGCCGCCTTGCCCCAGATGCACACGGGCTTGTGGCGCTGCAGCACCATGTTGCTGCCGAGGACCTTGGGAAGGCTCACCTCCGCCCTGCCCGCCAGGGACAGCAGCAGGAAGGCCAGGAAGAATTTTATGCGGGTCATGAATTTTTAATAAGTTGGATAAAGAAGAAAACCTGACAGGGTGGAAACACCTGTCAGGTTTGGTTAAGGGCGACGTTACAATTAATTGTTCGCGGTTTTGAACGACCGGATGAAATACACCGCTTCGGGATCCATACCACCTGCATTGGGCAGGTCGTAATTCTGGTCGGTCGGCGTATCGGCATCGGGGAAGCGGCGTACCCCGCCGGTGCGGAACACGATGCGCTCGATGCTTTCCACCGGCGCGAAGGTGAGGTTGTTGCCGGTATTCTTGCCGTTGACGGTCACGGTATAAAAACGGGTCTCGGTATTGAGCTCTACGCGGATGTCCATCTTTTGACCGGCGGTGTAGGTAGCCAGGCCTTTGTTGCGATAGCCGGCCTTGGTTCGGAACTGTCCGGCCGAATCGAACGAAAGTCGAATGGCCGGGGTTCCTTTTGCATCAACAAATTCTATGTCCAGCAGTCCTTTGTCGGCCTGCGCAGGGGTAATGGAAAATTCAACGGCCAGGCGCTTGGAAGCGGGGATGACGCGTTCCGCCTTGCCGTAATCGAAGGGGTCCTTGTCGCGCAGCGCCAGCACACGGGTGCCGTCGGCTGCTTTTTCGATGCGCACGGAGGCCCAGAGCGGGCTGTAAATGTTCCAGTTTTTCAGCTCCTCTCCTTCTTTGATGTTGTTGAACACCTCGTTGGCATGCTCCGATACGCTGCCGCGTACGGGCACCGGGATCTTGGACACCCACATGTCTTCCTTGTTCATGCTGTAGGTCACCCACATGTTGCCGTCGGGGGGCGTGCCGTTGCCTTCCACGATGCCGCGTACGTACTGCGGACCGTAGGATTTGTAGTTGCCGCCGTAGCGCATGGAGGTGATCTCGCCGTTTACCAGCAGCAGGTTGTTATAGTCCAGGCCGTTCTCGCTGGTGGAGAGCGCCAGGGGCCAGCGGAATTCCGAAGGGTTGTAGACGGTGGCGTAGCGGTTGTCGGAGGTACGCTGTCCCCAGATCTTGGCGTTGGCATTGACGAAGCGGGGCGCCCGCACGGCATTGGCCGGCCAGGTCTTGCCCTTGTCGTTGCTGATGGCGGTCAGGGCGTACTTCCACAGGCCCACGGTGCGGCCGTCGGGCAGGGTGTACCAGCAAAACGCCTTGTATTCTTTTTTCAGGGGAATGAGCGGGTCGTTGCGGTCGGCTTCCTCCACCCATTGCTGCGTGATCAGCGGGTTGGCCAGGAGCTCGTTACAGGCCTCAACGAAACCTTTGTCCTTGCTTTTGGCATAAAAGGGGAAAGAAGTGTTCTTTTCGTTGAAGGCATGGTTGTACCGGATAAAATAGATGGGGCCGAACTTGCCGTCGGGCAGTACTTCGCGTACCACGCGGCCGATGCCGTTGCCGTCATTCGGATCGTCCTTGGCGTCGAGGGCAAAGCCGTAGTAGGCCAGGGCCAGCAGGCGCTTCTTTTTGGAGACGAAAAAGCCCATGCGCTGGTGGTTCACCGCGTACAGATCTTTGGCCACGCCGGGATGGCTTTCCTTTTTGGTGCCGTCGGGCACTTTGTATTGCGGGAAGATCACGATGGGCTTCGACCAGCTATAACCGTCGTTCGAGGTTTGCAGGTAGGTCTGGCTGGGGGGAATGTGTTCGCCCACGGGATCGCTGAGGTATTCGAGGTAAAACTTGTTGTTCCAGTACGCCAGCATGGGGGCATGGTTGTAGGTCCAGCCGAAGGAGTCGGCGGTCTCGGGCCGTTCGCGGCTGGCGCGGAGGGTCTGGATGTTGTGCACGCCTACGGCAGGGCTCAGCTGGCCGTGGTGGTAGTCCACGTTTACCAGGGTTTTGCCGGTATAGCGCACGGTATCCTGCGCCTGTACAGTTGAAAGGCTCAATCCGCAAAGTGCGGCCGCCATGGTGGTTGCGAGAATATGTTTCATGTTATCCAAGTCGTTCGTTATTTCTTAAAAGTGCGGTAATAATTTGCCTGTTGACTATTGCTTCTTGCCTATTTCTTCCCTGCATATTTCAGCAGCTTCTTTAAATCTTTTTGCGTTGCCTTAAAGATCGTTCCGTGCTTGTGGCCGACGGGTACGCTCACTTCGCCCGTGATGTCGGTAAAGGTTTGAAAGTCCCTTGTTTTCATGGCGCCGTAGATCTTCTTTTCATACACATCAAAGTAGATCAGCCAGTCCTCGCCCACTTTGGCCACGGTAGGGCCTTCAATGAAATTGCCGGTAAAGGGTTTGGATACGTTGGTATAAGGACCCAGCAGGCTGCTGCTGAACGCCGTTTTGAGGTTGCGCTCCGGGCGGGTATTGTCCTTCAGCACCTGCACGTATTTACCGGGCTCTTTTTTGAGGATCACCGCGTCGATGGCGCTGAAGCCGGGGTCCATAAAGAGCTTGGTTTCGGAAAATTCTTTGAAATCCTTTGTAGTAGTGAAGTACAGGCGGTGGTTGTTGTTCTCGTCCTCCACGCCTTTTGCAAAACGGTTGGGAATGCAGGAGGCCCATACGATCACGAACTGCTTGCCGTCCGCATCGTAATACAGCTCCGGCGCCCACACGTTTACCGTAGTGGGCTCATTCTTCATCACCTCGATAAAGCGCTGGTCCGACCAGTGAATAAGGTCTTTGGAGGAGGCATAGCCAAAGCCCTTGTCGCCGCGCCAGCTGCTGGTCCATACCAGGTGGTAGGTGCCGTCGGCGCCCCGGGCGATGGAAGGATCGCGCATCACCTTTTGGGCACCAATTTGAGGTTTCAGCAGCACGGTGTCCAGGTCCTTCCAGTGGTAGCCGTCCTTGCTGTACAGCATCCGCAGTCCCGCATCCGCCGGCTCATGAAACGAGGTGAACATATAAACGTCCTTGGCCGAGCGGCAGCCCGCCAGCAGGACGATCGAAAGAAGTAAAAGTGATATCCGGTTCAACATGCCCGAAAGTAGTTTTTTCGTTTGTTCAAAAAATTCAGAGGCTTTCCAGGATCAGCACCCAGTCGTTGCCGTCCTTCTTTTCTCCCGGGGGATTGAAGGCTTTCACGCCCTTGTTGGCAAACGAGCCGATGGCCTGCTTGTCGCCGGTGCGGGGATCGTACCAGGAGGCTTTTACTTTAGCGCCGGCGATCCTGCCCATGTTCACGCTGAAGTTGCGGCCGGTATAGGTATACAGGAAGGCATAGTTCTTACCCCGGGTGGCCAGGATGCGGTCGTAGCGCTGGCCGGGGGCGCCGGCAACCAGCGACTGGTCGGGCACGCGCTCCAGGAAGGGTTTGGAAAGCACCAGGTTTTTAAGGTGCACCATCTGGCCCGCGCCGGGGTGGCTGATGGCGTCGTACCAGTTGTACAGCGACCCGAAGGCGCCGGACCGCTCGGTGGGCTTGCGCATCTGCATCACGTCGTTGTGGCCATAGGTATAGCCGAAGCCGCCGGCAAAGACCGACCAGTAGCCATAGCGGCGCACGTCGGCATCGGTCCAGCGTTTTTCCAAGCTGTCGTGCAGGCCGTGGGGAATGGCTTCATACGAAGGCTCGCCGTCGATGGTGGGCTTGAGGGGCTTCAGCGCCAAGTCGTGCTGCACGAACTTCCAGTTGTCCTCGCCGTAATGGAACGGCTCGCCCTTGGTGGTGTCCTGCTCGTAGCGGCGGTGGCCCGACTGGAACATATTGAAGTCCAGCCAGGGTTCGTTATGGAACCATACGGAGGAGGTCGTCCGTCCGCGGGGATGGAAGGTAATGAGGTGGTTATTGTCGATCTGGTTGATGGTGCGGCCGATGGTCTTCCAGGTGTTCAGCGAATCGCTGCCCTTGATGTCGCCGCCGTTCAGCCAGATGATGTTCGAGCGGTCTTTATAGCGGTTGGCCAGGAAAGCCGCGTAAACTTTGGCGTCCTTTTCGGCCACCATGCCCTCGCCCACGTTGGTACCCCACACGGGTACCAGTCCCATGTAGATGCCCTTTTGGGCGGCCAGGTCGATGATGTAATCCGCATGGTCCCAGAAATCGTACTGGGTGGAATCGGAAGGATCGTTGCCGGGGGTGGTGGCCGGCTGTGCCACGTTCTTATTGTGGAGGGCCTTATCGCCGTACACGTTTACGGCGCCCACCGTATGCAGCGCCATCACCTGTACCACATTAAAGCCTTTCTGACGACGGTCTTCCAGGTATTTTTCCGCCTCCTCGCGGGACAGCTTGCCAAACAGCAGCCAGCCGGTATCGCCCAGCCAGAAGAAGGGGTCGCCTTTTTCGGTTACGATAAACCGTTTGTTGGCCGACACTTTCAGCTTCGGCAGCGCTGCCTGCTGGCCCAGCGAAAAAAGAGAGGAAAATGATAAAAGAGAAGCGAGAATCGATTTTTTATTCATGATCAACAAAGAAAATCTATTTGCGAAAACAGGGAAGACAGTTCCGGATTCTTTTAATGACGACAAGGCCGCCCTTCTCCCCTACAACCGAATTGAAAATTCATGGTATTGGTTAATTTGTTAATTGGTTAATTTGGGCCTTGATGGCTGTGGGATCGCTCCTGATTCCCAATGAACAAATTAACCAATACCCTAATTCCTAGTTACGGGCCAGCCACAGCAGCGCGCCTTTTTTGGGGGCTTTCAGCTCCAGGGCGCTGCCGCCTTTTACTTTTTGCTCCTTCAGCAGGGCGCCGCTGCGGGTATCGATCCAGCGGGCCTTGTAGGTGGCTTTTACACCGGACAGGTCCACGGAAACCGGGGCGTCGTCCTCGTTGTAAATGATGTATTCGCGGTCCTTGTTGCCCAGGGCCAGCACGCCTTTGGCAGCGCCGGGCAGGTCGAGGGGCCGCATGGAGGAGGCCGCCGCCAGGAAGCCGGGGTGGGCAATGGCGGGGATGGTCGCCAGCGAGCCGCCGGCCATAAAGGAGGCCCATCCAAAGGCGTCCCAGCCGTCGGCGGAAAACAGCACCGCCTTGTCGGGGAATTTCTGCTTGTACTCCCGCACGGCCCGGTACACCTGCTCAAAAGTGGTGCGTTTGGGCTTCAGCAGGCGGGCATGCTGGCGGGGCGCCAGGTTCTGGCCGCCGGCCGGGGCATAGGCGCTGCCGTCGGGCTGGTAGTGCCAGTAACGAATATCGATCAGGTCCACCACGGCGGCCCGGGCAGGGTCGGCCAGGATGGAATCCTGTACGTCCTTGGTGGTGCTCAGCCCAATGATCTCCTGCTTGCCGGTTTCAGTTTCCCACTCGTTGATCACGTCGAGCCAGAACCGCACGAAATGGGCGGGGCCGGTATACTCTTCACTGACCAGCTGGATCACACCGCTGTTGTTTTTAAAGTTCTCCAGGCACTGGCGGATGTAGGCGCGGTGCAGGGGACGGCGAACCGGGTGGTTGACGTCGTAAAACTGGTCGGCCAGGAATACCCGCTTGTCGCCGGCATAGGGCACGGGCTCGGGGAAGCCGGTGTTGTTGATGTTGTTGGCCGGGCGCCAGGGGAAGTCGGCATAGTGGGCGCCGGCTTCGATGATGTTGTGCTGGAAATAGTTCTGGTGTACCAGCACCAGCCCTTTCTGGTCGGCCAGGTCGGCAAACTGCTTCAGGCGGCTCCAGTACCAGGGGTTGTATTTCGTCAGGTCGTATTTGCTCAGGCCGTCATAGCCGCTTTCCTGCCCGCTGCGGGCGAAGGGCTGCTCGTAGAAGGGCGGCCATACTTCGCCGTCCATGCGGCGGATGCGCTCGTGGTCGTCGCGGCGACGCTCGTACCACAGGCCGTAGTTGTGCTCCAGCACCACCCGGCGGCGCAGGGCCATGGTGTCGGTCAGGGCATTGAGGTCGTCGGTCAGCCCGGTGCCGGTGCGGCCGGGCACGTAGCGGGTGATGGCGGGGGATGCCGCCCTGATGCCGTCGGGGCGCACGTTGCCGCGCCACCAGGGTTCGTTCATGCGGCCGCCGATCACGGGCTGGCCGCCACGGACCAGCCAGCCGTTCAGCACGCGCATGGCGGGGGCGCCGACGAATGCGGGGCGAGCCGAAGTTTTTACCTGGTCAATGGTTTTGACAGCCTCACTGTTTACGGGGATCGGGTTGCGGGTAGCAGCGGCGTCAATGAAGTCGGTCAGCAGCGGGGCGGGATCCACCGCCTGGCGGGTGAGCTTCATGGCCACCTCCACCGGGGGACTGCTGGAAGCTTCCGACTCCACGGGCAGCAGTTGCACACGGCCCCTGGTGCTGTCGCCCAGGCGGTCGACCAACTGGGCGTAGTAGAGCGAGCGGGGACGGATGTGTTCGTTGGAGCTTTCCCAGTGGCCGTTGCCGGCAAACTGCGACCAGGTGCCGAAGGCCCAGTTGGTAGCGGTAGGCGGGGCGGGACATTCCACCAGGGCGGCGGAGCACTGCCAGAAAACCGAGTTGGCGGCGGTCCAGCCGGCGCCGGCGCCGTCCTGGCCGCGGTTGGCATAGCGCAGGGCCTGGCCGTCTACGTTCACGATGTCGAACAGGATGCCCGAGGCCCAGCTGTCGATGGTACCGCTGAAGCTGTAGGGGCGGTCCGACTGGCACTGCACGAAGGCGTTGAGGGTGGCGGCGAAGCCGGCGGCAAAGTCATGAAAACCCCGCTCGGCGTAGCAGCGCTGGAACAGGGTCTGCTGGCCCGAGGTATAAAAGGTGTAGCGGCGCTGTCCGCCGATCTCCGACACGGGCGCCAGCGATTTACAGTCTTCCACGGTGACACGGCTGGCGCTTTCGAGCACTGCCACGGCCGAGCCGGCAAAGTGTTCGAACACCACCTGGCGCACCCAGGCGTCGGCAATATTTTCGAGGGTGACGGCCATCCAGCGATGGTTTTCGTCTTTTTGATTGTTTTTGTCGAAGGTCGAGCGCAGGCGGAGGTGCTCCACTCCTGCCCCGCTGATACGGCCGGGCCACTGGTACACGGCCACGGTGCCGCCGCCATAGGCGGGGTCGAGGGCGGTGGTCAGCGGTGCGTCCAGGGTCAGCTCGTTGCCGTTGACGGCCAGCACGGTGCGGTCCCAGGAAACATTGCGTGCGCCGGGCTTCCAGCCCAGGGCGGTTTCGCCGCCGCCGAAGTGGTCCGTACCCAGCAGGTCGATCCATTCCCTGGTGCTGGGTCGCTGCACCAGGATCTTGTCCCCGGCCTTGATGCCGGAAACATCCGCCACTTTAATTTTCGTCGCATTGACGGGCACGTAGCCTCCGGTAACCGCGATGGAGGGCCCGAGGGTCTGGTCACCTTTTCCCGCTACGGACACCAGGGTCTGGCGGTCGATGCCGGCGCCGAGGAGCACCGTGCCGTCTTCGCCCATGCCGCTGCCGCGGAGGACGACGCCGGAAGCCGAAAGTTTCAATCCGCCCCATACTTCGTACACGCCTTTCTGCAGCAGCACGGCGCCGCGGAAGCCGTCCTTATCGGCCGGCAGGGCGGCCACATAGTCGAGGGCGGCCTGGATGCGGGCGGTGGCATCGCCATTCGCTACCGGCACCACGATGCGGACCGGCACATTGGGGATAGCCGCGGCACCGGCCTTATAACCGCTGTACGAAAAATCCGGCACCCGGTTGCCCAGGGCGTCAGGGGTATACACCAGTCGGCCACCAGCGCCGGCGGTAACCGGGGGCGGTGGTGGTACGGGTTTGGCCTTTTTCGCAGCGGCAGCGGCGGGAGCGGCGGGAGCGGTCTGTGTTCCGGAGGCGGTTTGCGCCTGCGCCGTATGGGTCAGCAGCGCCCAGGAGGCAAGGGTAAGAAAAACGGGACTGTTCTTTCGGAGGAAATGGGGGGTCAAGGCGAAAATGTTTTAAGGGGGAAAGCTAAAAAGTTCCTGAGTTCCTAAGTTCCTGAGTTCCTGAGTTTTCTCTTTACCAGCAATGGCTTAAAGTAAACTTCAGGTACTCAACGAACTCAGGAACTTAGGAACTCAGGAACTTAGAAACTTATTTTTTGGCGACTGCCGGTTTCACGGTCGATACATCGATAACGCTGTTCAGGTATTCTTCGATGTTGGTGTAGCCGTCCTTGTTGCGGTCCAGGGAGGCGTCGGCAGCGTTTTTCGGGTTCAGGCCGTTTTTGATTTCCCAGGCGTCGGGCATGCCGTCGTTGTCGGAATCTTTATAGGGCGTGCCTTTGTACTCGGGGTAACCACCCACCTGGCTGATGTCGGTGATGATACCTTGCTTGTACGAATCCAGGGGCATGCGGCGGTGCTTGAACTGTTCGGTGGGCGCTACTACGCCGGCGGGTACTTCCACCTTGCCGGTTTTCACCTGCTTGGTCACGCGGGTATCCACGGCATCACGGCGGGGAAGGGTGGCGCCTACGTTGTCCATTACGTAGTTAAACGCGTCTTTGGTGGGCAGGATGGTGATCGGGGCCATGGGCAGGGGCTTGCTCCACTTCATGTTGGCGGTATGCTCGCCGGTATTGGACAGCTCTTCCACTTGTACGCCGCCGTTCCAGTTGTCCTTGGTCACCTTGTCGTTGCCTTCCATGATGTTGCCGTTCACATAAGCCTTTCCATACACGTGGTATTTCAGCTTGCTGCGGCCCGATTCAGGCTTCAGGATACGGTGGCCCACCGGGGAGTTGGTCGGGGTGGCCGGACCCGGTTTGAAATAGTTGTTAATGATGTTGTAGTTGGCGCGGTAGTCGCCGCCGTCGATGGAGCGGTGTACCCAGTTGTATACGACGTTGTTGGCGAAGTTGAAGATACCGTTCCAGCCGATAGAGGGGTTACGGCCGGCGTTGTTGGCCCACAGGTTGCGCATGAACGTACAGTTCTCGCCGCCCAGGGTGCTGCCGAAGGCGTGGTTCCAGGTATCGAGGGCTTCGGCGAAGATCGAGTTCTGGATGGTGATGTTCACGGTGCCCAGCTTTTGCTCGATCGAACCGGTGCTGTCGTTGTACATGTGGCGGTACATCGACATGTTCTCGTCCAGGCCCCAGGAAGCGGAAACGTGGTCGATGATGATGTTGCCGATCGGGTTGCCGCCGATGGCGTCGTCGCGGCGGCCTACGTTGGTTTCCCCGCGACGGAAGCGCATGTAGCGCACGATCACGTCGTGGGTGTTGATCCAAACGGTTTCACCGGCAATGCACACGCCGTCGCCGGGAGCGGTCTGGCCGGCAATGGTGATATAGGGAGCGCGGATCACTACGGGAGTTTTCAGTTTGATGATACCGGCAACGTTGAATACAACGGTGCGGGCGCCGCCTTGTTCGCAGGCCCAGCGGAAAGAACCGGGGCCGCTGTCTTCGAGGTTGGTCACCACGTATACGTTACCGCCGCGGCCGCCGAAGGTGTACTTGCCACCGCCTTCCGCACCGGGGAAGGCCGGGATCGAGGCCTGGGGCAGGTCGTCCGGGCGGGCAGCCCAGGGAATAAAGGGCTTGCCTTCACGGGCTTCCTTTTCAATGATGGGAAGGGCCTTGGTCCAGGCATCATCGGAGCGCTTACGGGAAACGCCCATCAGGGAGTCGGACCAGCGCTGTACATCCGCGGGAATGGAGGGGTATTGCGCCATGGCAGAGGACGCCAGGCAAATGGCGGAGGCAACCATCAAGGAGCGAACTGCATTTTTTTTCATTCTGAATATTCGTTTGGTAGATTGTGAACGGTTTAAGTTTTTTTGGCTGGTGGATTGGATTTATTACGGGGAGCGTAAGGGCGGGAAAGGATTATTTTCCTTTGATCACCATCGATCCTGCGGGACCGGAAAAGTCTTGGGTAATAAATACAACGGCTGGGGTAGCCAGGGTGGAAATTGCTACGACGAGCGAAGATCCGAGGGTTAGCAATGAGGGGTTCATGGGCAAACTCGTTTAAAACATGTAAAAGAAATCCCGGTGAAATCCGTTTTTAGTGGTTTTGATAACTGATCCGCCGGAGGCATAAAATTAGAATGGTTCCTTTCCGCCGGCAATGTCAGGTTTTACTAACCTGATGGAACATTTTACTATTAATTCACTCATCCGCGTAACGTTTTCGTTTGCTAAACCAAGTTACGCGAATTCACCAGGAGCCATAGGCCGCATCCGCAAAATGCCCGAAACTGGAGGTCAACGAGGGAAAAAGATCGTTCAGGCGGAAGAGTTTAAACATTAATTTTCATACTGATGTTTTACCATCGATCAAAATAAGCGGAAGTGCCGAGGGACGAGCCCGCAGTACCCGGTTAAAAATTGTTTTATCTGCATAGGAAAAAAGGATAGGGAGAAAAGTTAATTAGCGTTAAAAAAAAGGAGGACAATGGATTATTTTCTTCTCAGAGGAACTACCGGGTCTTTTAAAAAGATGAAGCTGCTTTATTGCCTGGATACCCGAATGCACCCGCGCAGGCAGCTGTTTTAACGCCAAAAGCCCCGGACTGGTTCCGGGGCTTTTGGGTGCTTTTAGTTGTCACTTGTTTACTTTTCGATCTTCACATCGATGTTTACGAACCGGGGCATGCCGTTCTGCGTGGCGCCATCCACATAATTGATGTTGATGGCTCCGTATTTACCGGCGGCGGTTTTGAACAGGATGATGTTACCGGCAGCCAATTGGGTGATCTTATTGGAAGTACCCGACGCCAGGTTGGAAAGGCCGGCGGCGCGTAGGGCTCCGGCCGAATTCAACCTGTCGAAGGTATAAGCGCCGGGGGTGATCGAACCCGAGGTCACCTTCTTCATGATCGTGGCATTCTTTGTCCAGGACGAAAGGTCGTACGGCTGGAAGGGGTTAGCCGTCAGGGCATAAATGGTGTTCTTGGGCCCGGTGGACGACGACAAATTGGTGGTATCGAAGAAATAGCCAAAATCGATCAGGTTGCTTTGGCCAGCACCGGTGGTATAGCTGTAGGTTTGACCGGTAGTGGTGGAGAAATAGCTCTCCTTCACTTTCGCCACCGTGTCCGGAACATTCAGCTGGCGCAGGGTGTAGTAGATGAAGTCGGGCTGAATGGTCACCGTAAGGGTTTTGCTGCCATCGCCGATGAACACGTTCTCTGCATTGCGGGCGAAAATCCGGTAGGTATATTGCCCGGGAATGCTGTCCGTTACGTATTTCTTAAAGCCGGAAAAGCTCCTGGGCTTCGACGGATCGATGTTCATGGTATCGATCCTGGTGTTATTCTTCTGGATCTCCAGGAACTTGATGTCTTCGGATGCAGAAGTTATGTCGAAATCCAGATAAATGGTGTCCTTGGGATTCAGGGTAACATCCCCGGTAAGGGCTTTGGCGCTACTGTTCTTATAGTTGATCGACACGCCATAGGAAATCGGTTCTGCATTTTTGGTACAGCTTCCCAGCAGCAAGCCCGCCAGGAAAAGGGATCCAAAAAATATATTGTTTCTTTTCATGAAAATGCGTTTGATGGTGATGATTCCGTTTTTCTGTCGGGAAAGTTACTGTTTCAGGGGATCGTAGGTGCCGCCGGGCCAGCCAATGGTCTGTTCGATCACATAGCTGGAGGAGACCACGCCGGAAGGCAGGGGATAGAAATAATAGTTTTGCGGGTAGGTGATGGAGTTCGCTCCATCCAGAGTTACCAGATCCACTTTAAAGATCTTGTTGTACACTTCCTTGTTGTTGATGTTGATGGTATCGCGGTTACGTGCGCCGGTCGGGGTCAGTGCATCCAGGTAAATCTTACCGGCTACCGGGTTAGCGGGAGGGTTACCGGCGATATAGGGATCCTTGGCGGTCAGCCGGATACCCTGGCGAACCGTACCGGACAGCAGGTGGAAGCGCTTGGTGCGGCGCAGGTCATGGTAACGTTTGCCTTCCATGGCGAACTCCACGGCACGCTCATTCAGGATCAGGTCGCGCATCTGGTCGGCGGTGCTGGCCAGTGCAAGTCCGTAATCCTGGGCGCCGGCAACGATGCCTGCACGCTGGCGCAGTAAGCGGACGAGGTCCTTGGCCTCGGACAGGTTGCCGATCTCGTTGGCGCATTCGGCATAGTTCACCAGCACCTCGGCGAAGCGCATTTCCACCCAGTCCATGCCGCTGCCGCCGCCGGTATTGCTGTTATACACGGCCGCTGTGGCGGAAAGCGAAGGAATCGAGAACTTCTTGGTATAAAAACCTGTAGCCGAAACGTTGCTGCCGTCTTCCACCAGGTTCTGGTATACCCACTGCCGGCGGCCGCCTTTCCCGCTCAGGGCCCAAACGCTGCCGTTGTAGGCCAGGGTTTGCTCGAGGCGCGGGTCGCGGTCCTTCCAGTATAAAAGCTCGTCATAGCCGGAAGCCGTATTGACGGTTCCGTCGGCTTTGTAGGGAAGGGAGCCGTCCTTCATAGGGAACATCTTTACCAGGTTCCAGGTAGGCCGGTAGGATCCGGTGCCGCTGGCGGCTTCGGAAAAGGGACGGATCGCAGCTTCAATATTGGTACCACGGCCCGGGTTCACGGAAACCGCATCGTGCTTGCGGATCAGGAGGGGCTCCTTGTTGGCGGCCGTCTCGTCGGTAAAGATCTTGGAGAAATCGGGGTTGAGCGCATACCCGTGGGCCTTACAGGTATCGTAGGCGGCTTTGCAGGCCTCGTAGGCTTTCTGCCAGCGAGTAATATCGTTGCCGGGGTTAAACTGCGGGCTGGCCCAGTACATCAGTGCTTTTCCCTTCAGGGCCATGGCGGCGCCTTTCACTACCTTTCCTTGCTCGGCGGAAGGCCAGGTAGCCGGCAAGGCGTAGCAGGAATCCAGGTCGCGAACGATGGCTTCGATACAGTCCTTGGTGGAGGCACGGGGCACTGCCAGGTCATCGTTGACCAGGTCCTGGGTCTTCAGGACCAAGGGGATGCCGCCGTAGAGGCGCACCTGGTTGAAATAGGTCAGGGCGCGCAGGAAATAGAACTGGCCTTTCAGCTTTGCCTTCAGATCGGGGGCCAGGTTACTGTTCGTCAGCCCCTCGATGGCCTCCGAACAGCGGCGGATGTCGAAATACCGGTTGCCGGTGGCATTGTTGCCGGAATAAATATCGGTGATCTCGTTGCCGGTCAGCTGGCCGTACAGCAGGGCGGTACTGGCGCTGTTCATTTCATCGGTGGTGTTGTGGATGCCACCGGCTACCGGCCATTGCGGTATGATCAGGTCGTAGGTTTTATTCAGGAAAAGGTTCACGGCGCCTTCGGTATCCCAGATGCCCACGTCCACGCCGTTGAGGTCTTTTTTATCGAAAACGTTTTTGGAGCAGCTCAGGAAAACGGTAGCCATGGCCATGCCGGCTGCCGCTTTCTTCAGAGAAGATATATTCAAGTACTTCATTTCAATAATTAGTTTAGAAAAATTCACGCAATTACAAGGAGGCGTTGATACCCAGGGAGATGGTTCTCAGGGTGGGGTAAGAGGCAAAGTTGCTGGTGGAAGGATCCTTATATTTCAGGGGGTTGTAAAGGCTCCACAGGTTGGTGCCGGTGATCACGGCGCGGAAATCGGGGATCCGCAGTGCTTCGGAGATGCGCTTGGGCATTTTGTACGAAAGCACCATGTTGTTGATCCGGCTGGTGGTACCGGTAACCGCCCAGAAGGTGGAATTTTCCTTGGCCAGGGGCGCATCGGCGCGGGGGAACTTTGCGTTCGGGTTTTCCGCCGTCCAGTGGTCGGCCCAGAATTCCACGGCGTTCTGCGTGGTGGTGGGCACCTTACGGGCTTCCGAATCATAAAATTTCTTTCCGCCAAAGGACCACTGAATGTTGGTGTTGAACTTCAGGTCCTTCCAGCTCAGGCCAACGGACAGGCCGCCACCGACGATGGTGGAAGTATTATCGAACATGGGCACGATATCCCAGTCGTCGATCTTACCGTCGTTGTTCACGTCCACGTAGTCCAAAAAGCCTACCTGGGGCTTCACGCCGCCGATCTTGTAGTTGGGGTTTTTCGCCAGCAGGGCGTCCACTTCCGCCTGGGTACGCAGGATTTCCTTGGCGATAAAGCCGTAGTTGCTGCCATTGTATTTACGCGAGCTTTTGCCGATCATCACCTTGTACTCTTCGTACGGCAGGGCCAGGTTGTTGGGATTGTAATATGTCTGGATCATCTGGTTGTCCGAAGTTCCAAAGTTCAGGTCGACGTTAAACTTCAAATCACGAGTCACCGAGCCGCGGTAGCCGATCGAGAACTCGGTACCCCAGCTGTCCTGGATACCATAGTTGGTGATACCGGTTGTGACACCGGCGGTCGTCGGGATGGTGGAGTTGCTCATGTTGTCCAGGCCGTCGTAAGTGTGGCGATGGTAAAATTCCGCCGTAACGGACAGCTTGTTCTTGAACAGTTCGGCATCAACGCCCAGGTTCTTGGTGCGGGCCTTTTCCCAGCTGATCTGGGGGTTGGGTACGATGCTGGGATCCAGACCGTTGGAAGGCGTGGTACCGAACAGGGCGCCGGTAGTTTGGGTATAGCGGGCCTTGTATTGGTAGTTGTTTACCCGGTCATCCCCTACCAGTCCGTAGTTGGCGCGGACCTTCAGGTTGTTGATGAAATGAAAGTTATCGCGGATGAAGTTCTCTTCGCTGAGCCTCCAGGCCAGGCCTACCGAGGGAAACAGACCCCAGCGGTAATCGGGGTGGAAGTTGGCCGAACCGTCGTAGCGGGCGATCACTTCTACCAGGTATTTGTTGTCGAACGAATAGTTGGCTCGTCCCAGGTACGACCGCTTGCCGGCCTCGTTATTGGTAGCGGTTTGGATGGTGGTGGTGGTGATGGGATATGCCCAGTACTGGTCCACATCCGGGATCAGTTGGCCAGTCCGGTACACCTGCAGCACGTCGCTGGTGCTTTCGTTCTGTTCGCTCAGCACCATCACGTCGAAATCATGCTTGCCGATGGAGCGGGCATAGGCCAGTGAAGCGTTGACCTGGTAGCTGCTGGCGTTGTTGGAGTTGGTCAGGATCTGGTCGTTGTTGGAAATGGTCCGGGAAGTAGCGGTGGCATTCTTCGCGGTATCGAACAACAGGCCGTTTTGTCCCATGGTACCCAGGTCGTAGGCAATATAAGGGGCATAGTATTCCTTGGAGCCACCGCTGCGGTTCACCTTACCAAACTGAACGCGGGCCGTCAGGCCTTTTACAAAGGCGGGCTTGTACTCCAGCGAGGTGTTGAGGGTCATGCCCTGCGATTTGTTCCACTTGTAGCTTTCGGTCTCGAACATGGCCTGGGGGTTCCAGCGGCCGGGAGGGTTGGGACCGTTCCAGGCGTTGTATTTACCGTTTAGGCTGAGCGGCACCCACTGGGGCGTCAGGAACAGGGCCCGGATGGTTTGGTCATCGGTTTCCGCGCTGGCTCCTTTCAGCGTATTGCGGTTATCGCGGGAGAAATCGGTATTCAGGCTGATGTTGGCGGTAAGGCCGTCGGTAATTTTGGCGTTCATGCCTGAACGAATACCGTATTTCTGGATCGAGATGTCGGCGTAGTTGCCGGTCTCTTTATAATAGTTACCGCCGGCAAAGAAGGTTACCCGGTCGTTGCCGCCGCTGACGTTGATCACCTGGCGCATCAGGCCGGCAGGCTTCCAGAATTCATCATACCAGCTTTTGTACGGATCGGTAGCAAGGTAATTGAGATCGTTTTGGGAAAAACGGCTGTTAAAGGCTGAGTTGTTCAGCTCATAGCCGTCGTTGAGCATTTTGGCGTGCTCATAGGCGCTGAGCACCTTGGGCTTTACCGTGGCGTCGGAATGCCCGTAATAGCCGGTGTAGCTGATCTTGGGCTTGCCGGGCTTCCCTTTTTTGGTAGTCACCAGCACTACCCCTTTGGCACCAGCCGCACCATAAACGGCAGCCGAGGCATCTTTCAGGAAGGTGATGGACTCGATCAGGCTGGCATCGAGGTTGTCGAAGTCTGTTTTGGGCAGGATCAACCCATCGATAACATAGAGCGGGTCCGAAGTCAGGCCCAGGCCTGCGGAAGCGCTGAAAGTGGTGGGATTGCGGATGCTGATGGTGGTGGTGGCACCCGGCTTACCCGAGGCAACGCTCACCCCTACCCCCGGTACGCGGTTCATCAGGGCGGTACCCAGGTTGGCTACCGGAAGGTCTTCTACTTCTTCGGCACGGATGGAGGAAACGGCGCCGATAACGTTGGCTTTTTTCTTGGTACCATACCCTACCACCACTACGTCGTTCAAGGTACTTTCAATGCCCTTCATTTTCAGGTTGAGCATGGTTTTGCCACCGGCTGATACGGTTTGGGATTCCATACCCACATAGGTAAAGACCAGCGCAGCATTGGCGGGAACATCAATGCTGTAATTTCCATCGGCATCGGTCACCACGCTTTTGGCGCTTCCTTTAACCTGCACAGTAACGCCGGACAGCGGTTCGCCTTTGTCGTTGGTGACTTTACCCTTGATGGGATCGTTCTTAAAAAATTCATTGCGGAAAAACGGGTCAGAGACAGCATGGGGAGTGGCCAGTGAAGGCACGGAAATGACCAGTGTAACTCCCAGGGCAAGCAAGAGTTGCTTCATAAGCATTGTCGTTGTTTAATAAAAAAAGTGAAGTGGTGGTGATCCAGGTTAGCTTATCACATTCTTTTAACAGAGATTAAAAATAGATTAGAAAGCTCATCTGGAAAATGTCAGGTTTTACTGAAGTGATGGACTATTTTACTGCTTTTTAAGTAAATAGTGCAACCAACTGTCCTGCACCTGCAAATTTCTCAATTCCAACCAAACAACCGCCTCGACTCGGCGAATCCTACCATTTAGCAGGCGAAATACGATAAAGAGGTGTTAAATAAGATGAGATTCAACGGTTTTAATAAGTAAAACTATGTAGCCAAAATCCATTTTCATTTTTTTATTACAGTCGAGTCGTTCCGAATTTTTAACCGTATACCTAGAAAGGACTGTAGGAGAAGCGATAAAGGAAATTTTTTTGGCAAGAGCAGGACAGTTTGTTTTGCAAATAATGGACTATTATGTTATACATGAGCAACTGAAAAACAGGATATTTACCCAGCTTTGTTGCACCCGGCCTGGCCTTTGGCTATCTCAAAAGGCTTGAAAAAAAGAAAGGCTGTCTCAACTATTACGTTGAGACAGCCTTTACAACAACAATCAGTTGCTTATTTTTTGAAATCGAACGTTCCGGGGGCTCCGCTGTAATCATTCCAACCGATGGTTTGTTGCAACCAGGGGTTTTGGGAAAGAATAGTAGCGGTCAGACCCTGGATGTAATAATGGGGTCTGAAGTTGATCGACACCGCCACGTTGTTATCGCGGTCAACCGGTTGATCGGTATTCAGTACGACAATATTATTGGTAACGAACTTTTTCAGGCTGTCCAGCTGTGCGCTGAAGTTGGACGCATCAGGGTCAATGCCGGAGATCATGCTCTTGCGGGTGGCCAGCAGGGGATCGGCAGACGAAGCAGTGGTTTTGTACTGCCAGTTGCGGCCGACACGCTGGGTGCCGTTGATCTTGGCAATGCCCAGTTTCGCGTTGGTCTGGTCACCGTTCACGTCATCGTACAGCATCCAGCGATGGATATCCCAAAAACGTTTGCCTTCATAGGCCAGTTCCACGCGGCGCTCGTACAGTACGGCTTCCAGTGCCTGGTATTTATCCGCCGGGGTACCGATGCCATAGTTGTTGGCGGAAGGAATGCCCACACGGGCACGGATTTTACCCAGGTAGTTGACAGCGTTGCCGATGTCACCCTTGGCAGCATAACATTCGGCGATGTTCAGCAGCAATTCGGCATAACGGTATTCCATGATATCGGTACCGGAGTTGGCCAGGGTAGCCATAACCGCGTTGGGGTTCGACATTTTACGCACAACGGCGGGGCTGTTGACGCTGTTACCATCGCTGTACACGGAGGTGTTCCCGTTTTTCCAGCGGTACAGCCAAACCACGTCGTTGGCACTGTCCTTCGTGGGCCACTTAGAACCGGAGAAGGCGAAGGTGCGGTAAAACCGGGGGTCGCGGTTCATGAAGAAGTTCAGGCTGTCGTAGTTGCTGCCGACAACCGGGCGGGAGCCGTCGGCCATGGGAAACAGGTCGATCATATCCTTGGGAGCGGCCACACCGCCACCGCCGGCTTGTTTGGTCAGGCGGACGGAGCGTTCCCAGCCGTTGTTGGAGACACCGGAAGCGGCTGTGGAGTTCGACAACAGCTGCACCATGATGGCTTCCTTGTTGAAGACGTTATCCCGCGAATACCACATTTCACCCCACTCCTTGGCGGTAGAGCCGTACAGGCCATATCCGGCGGAGGTTAAGGCAGTTTCCGCAGCCAGGCCGGCCTCGAGGGCCTTCTGCCAGCGTTCGTCACCTGCATTGTCCCAGTTCGGGTTGAACAGGGGGCTGGCGAAGGTCAGCAGGGCACGGCTTTTCATGGCCAGTGCCGCACCGCTGGTGAAGCGGCCCCAGTTGGTGGCTTCCCAGGTAGGAGGCAGCAGGGCGGCAGCAGAGTCGAAGTCGGCCGCAATGCGGGCGAAACACTCGGCAGCAGTGGCTCGGGGCAGTTTGATGCTCTCGTCGGTAGCGCTCACGTCGGTTACCTTGGTCACCAGGGGTACGCCTCCGTAAATACGCACCAGTTCAAAATACTGCAGGCCTCTCAGGAAAAACATCTGCCCTTTGGCGCGGTCACGGAACTGCGCGGACAATGTCTGGCCTACGGTTTCCATTTTCTCCAGCAGGAAGTTGGCGTAACGGATCCGGGTATACGGGTTATTGGTCACACTGGACGAAAGGGCTGCTCCATAATAAGCATCCGCATCGGCGGCGTTCGTGTAGGTCAGGTTGGGGTTGATCCACTTGGGAATCGTGCCGCCGATTTCCTCGGTCATCTGCGACCGGGTGCCGTCATAAGTGCCGACAACGGTGGACAGGGGCGATTTATAGGCCGAAAAATAATCGAAATACACCCGGTCAATATACCAGCCGGTTTGCGTTTCGTTGGTGAAGAGGCTTTCGTCTAATTTATCGTAACTCTTCTTTTCCTCCAGGAAGTCCTGCTTGCAGCCAGTAGCCATTGCAGCAGCCAGGGATAAGTATAAGAATATTTTAATCTTTTTCATGATAATAATGGTAATAGAACGATGGATTTTGATTGATTAGAAAGTGACGTTTACACCCAGTGCCCAGGTACGCAGTGTCGGATAGTCCACATCGGGAGCATCATACATGGAACGGTACTTTTTCGGGTAGGGGTTGTAAAAATCCCACAGGTTGAAGCCCGACAGGGAGAAGCGAACGCCTTCGGTATGCAGTCTCCGGGAGAGGTCTTTGGGCAGGGAATAACCAACGGTCATGCTGCGCACATAGCTGCGGAAGGAAGAAACTTTCCAGAAATCCGAAGGGGTACCGTTCTGATCAAAGTAATACAGGTTCGGGTATTTGCCGTTCGGGTTGTCGGTGCTGTCGTACATATCGTTCATGAACACCTCGTGCGACCAGAACATGTTGGAGGAGCTGGTGCCCTGCTTGATATAATCCAGGCTGTTCCAACCACCCCAGGAAGTAGCGATCTGGGCGTTAACGGTGATGCCTTTCCAGGAAACGCTCAGGTTGGTGTTGGCGCCGTAGCTCCTGTTTTCTTTCAGCAATTGTACATAATCCTCGCCGGTCTTTTCAATTCTACCGTTCTGTCCGCCGATGGTTTTGTTTGCAGCATTCAGCGGTCCGCCTTTATCCTGGTAGACAAGCATACCTTTTTTCAGGCTGTTCTTGTTGGTGATACCCAGGAAGGAAGGTGTAGTTCCTGCCTTGGTTGCCAGGTCGGTCAGGTAAGCCCAGTAGGAATCGATATCTGCGTCGGTCCGCAGCATGCCGTCGCCGGCAGAAGTGTTTTTCCAGGTTTCAAAGCCCCAGTAAGGGTAAATGCTGGAAGACTGTCCTTCCATACGCAGGTTGGCGGAAGGGAAGTTAAAGGGAAGCTCGAAGTACTTGGTCACCTTGTTGTTGCCGGTGCCGAAGTTCATGCCGATGCTGTAATCCACTTGTCCTACGCGGTCTTTCCAGTTGGCGCTCAGTTCGGTACCCCAGGCTTTCACGGCGCTGAAGTTCTGTTCGGAGAAAGCGCCACCTACGCTGATGGGCATGCCGATCATACCGGCCATAGGCGTCAGGATGTTGGAAATATTGTCGCGGTAGTGGTCCACGCTCAGCGACAGGCGGTTCTTCAGGAACGAGGCATCGATACCGAAGGTGCGCTTCAGGGACTTGTCCCAGGTAGCGGCCCTGTTCGGGGCGGGGTCAGGAGTGACACCGGCCACCAGGGTGCCGCCATTGGCGCCGAATCCGAGGCCCTTGTCGGCAGCATAGGAGTACATCTGTGTCCAGCGCCAGGGTTTTACGTTATCGTTACCGGTCAAACCTACCGAAGCCCGCAGCTTCAGGTTGTCAACGAAGCGAACGTTATCGCGGAAAAAGTTTTCTTTCGAAATTACCCAGCCGGCGGAAAGGCTCGGGAAAGTGCCCCAGTAGTTCTCGGGAGCGAATTTGGTAGAGGCATCGGAGCGCAGCAGGAACGACAGCAGGTATTTACTGTTGTAGTTGTAGTTGATGCGACCCAAGTACGACAGGGTACCACCTTCCATACGGCTTACATAAGAGTTGGAAGTGTTCAGGGTACCGGCCGTGGTGGAGGCGCCGTTATAGGCGTTGGCCAGGGGGTTGTCGTAGATTACGTATTTCTTCTGCCAGTCCTGCTCGGCACGTTCCACGGAGGCCAGGGCAGAGATGCTGTGCAGGCCGATGGTCTTGTCGTAGGTGGCAAAGAAGTTCATCTGCTCGGACTTGCCTACGGCGTCGGAATACGATACGCGGGCGCCCTGTTTGTTTTCAGCAACAATATAGTTGGAGCCGGTGCCATACAGGTGTTTGCCTGCCTGGTTGTTGGTGAGGGCCAGGGCCAGCATTTGCGGCATGGACACCTGGTCGGAATTCTCCAGCATATAGTTAAGACCGTACGTTCCTTTCAATGATAAGCCTTTTACAAACGGCACATCATACTGAAGTGAAAAGTTGGTGTTGTAGGAGAAGTTCTCGGAAGAAGTTTTCGAACCGTTGTTCAGCATGGCGAAGTAGTTCCAGCCGGCCATGTTGTTTTGTCCCGCAGGGGTAGTCAAAGCGCGGTTGGGCGCCAGGGCGGGAGAAACGAATTGCTGTACCCCATTCACCGTGGTGGTCCAGGGAATGTACTGGGGCATGTGGCTTAAGATGAGGTAGTCGTTTTGTTCCGATTGCTTGCCGTAGCTGCCGTCGTTGATACCGGTGAGCTTGGTAAAGGACTTTTCCAGGGTAAAGTTGTTGGCAGAAAGCGTAGCGCTCAGTTTCAGGTTGTTCGCCACTTTCACATCGGTACCGGTACGGAAGGTCCAGCGGTTGTAATCCTGCTCGCCCAGGTTGGCGCTTTGGGTAAAGTAAGTGGCGCCGGCAAAGTAGGTAGCCCTGTCCGAACCGCCGCTAACGTTCAGCGAATGCTGCATGCCACCGGCGGGTTTCCAGGCTTCTTTGCGCCAGTCGTAGTTGAGGGTTTTCATCGTGTCCAGCTCGGCATCGCTGAAGAATTGCTCCTTCTGCCAGCCGGCGGCACGGCCGAAACGGTTGGCGAACACGCCATACTCGTAGGCGTTCATGGTTTTCACATGACCTACGGCGTCGTTATACTCGAATTTACCGGAATAAGAAATTTTCGGAGGACCGGTTTTGCCTTTCTTCGTTTTCACGATGATGGCGCCCTGGGCGGCACGGGAGCCGTAAATGGCGGCGGTACCGTCCCGCAGCACTGTAATGCTTTCCACTTCGGTGGGATCCAGCAGGTTGAACTGCTCCATCGAGGGAAGACCGGTGCTGGGATCCACCTGGATCACATCATCAATTACAATCAGGGGGTTGGGGCTGCTGGCGTCCTTACCCCAGCCGAAGGTCTGGCGGATGCTCAGCGAGGCGTTCACACCGGGGCGGGAGTTACCACCGGAAACGTTCAAACCGGGAACCTGTCCGGCCAGCGCTTCTGTAAGCGTGCGCACCGGCATGTCTTCCAGTTTCTTGGGATCAACGGCCACTACGGAACCGGTAACATCCGATTTCTTCTGGCTGCCGTAGCCCACTACCACCACATCTGTAAGGGTGGTTTCAGCGCTCTTCAGCTGAATTTGAAAAGTTGATTTTCCGGCAATGCTTACTTCCTTCCGCTCCATGCCCACAAAGGAGAACACCAGAGTAGAAGCGCCGGTAGGTACGTTGATGGAGAAGGCACCCTCTGCATTCGTTACCGCGGAGGTAGACAATCCTTTCACCTGCACGGTCACACCAGCCAGGGGTTCGCCCTTGTCATTGGTCACCTTACCGGAGATCGGGTCATTCTTGAAATACTCTCTGAGAAAGGCAGGGTCGCTGTCGGAGCGGGGAGTAGCCAGGGTAGGCACTGAAATAATCAGCGATACTCCTACGGCAAGCAATAATTGCTTCATAAGCATTGACTTTATTAATCGTTGAATGTGATAGAAAAGCTGGTTTTAGCAAGCATTTTTGAAGTAAAACCGGGAGCATAAAAGTAGAATGGTTCCGTAGGCTGAACAATGACATGTTTTACTGCATTGATGGAACATTTTACTATTTTCACTCCCAGCATACGTATGATTATTTTCTATATCCAAATTAATCAATTCAACAGGACCTGGTAAAACAACTCCGTAGAATCCTAAAATAGGCAGGTGAAAAAGGTGAAAAGACAGGTGAATTCCGACACAGATGAGCTCTGATCTACATATTAATGTTTAAACAAGAATTGGGAAAATTACTTGGAACCCAAAGGAATAAAATTTTAAGGCCTTTCTTTTCAAAAAAAGAAGGCGCTTTTTTTAATTGTCCGGCAAATCCCCACCGGCAATTATCCCTTTCCTGGGCCAGGAACCGGCACCAGAACCACAAAAAGGGTGACCTGGCAAACAATGGACTATTTTGTTCTTTTTAACCGCTTCGCCGCCTAGGGCAGGCCGTATACCTGAAGAATTGCCGCACATGGCTGCTCCTATTAATTATATGCCACCTCCGCCTTAGTACTGAAAACAAAAATGCACCCCTTGAAAAGGAGTGCACTTGTTGCTTTTTTATAAGAAATCGTAAATCGAAGAGACTACTTCAGTGGACCTTAATGAGCGGCTTTGGCAGCCCGGGCGGCGTCTTCGCGCTCTTTCAGCTTTTTCTCCCAAACGGCACGGGCGGTCTTGGTATCATAACCGGCAGCCGACAGCATATTATTGATCTTACCCTTGTACTTACCGAACCAGGCGTGCTTTTTATCGGAGGATTCGGCGTCCATGGCATGTTCGCGGGCTTCCACCAGCCAGGCCATGATCTGCTGCTTGTGCTCCTCCTTCATTTCCGGCAGCATCTCCACATAGCCACGGTAGGTAATGGGAACGACGCCATAGGTCATGCCATCTTTTACCTTCGTTACCTGGTCTTCGTTGAGCTTCTTCTTCAGGGCGGACAGGTATTTTTTATGTTGCTTGTCCAGCTTTGCATTGGCTTCGTCCTCGTATCCCTTGATCTTCGCTTCCAGGGCGGCCTTTTCCAAACCCTCTGCCTTGGCGGCTTTAATCTTTTCGTTCCGGGCATCGTGGATCTCGCTCAGCGACCAGTACTGGTCCACCATGATGCTGCGCACCTTCTTGTAGGTAGAAGAGTCGGTAATGCCCAGGGTAGCCACGATCTTGTCGGCCCGGGGGGTTACCACCTTAACGTAAGCAGCTTCTTTTTCTTTTTTGGACTGGGGCGCCTGTGCAACGGCCGGTGCGGCAAAGGCAAACATCAGGACGGCGGCAAAACCGTAAACCTTCGTTAGTTTCATGCTCGGAGGGGGTTTTTAGGAGGTGTGAAGGTAGAACGGTTGCCTGTTACGAAAAATGCAATGTTTTACTGATGTGCTGGAATATTTTACTACGCTTGAGCAGTTTACGAGTTTACGGGTTTACGAGTTTACGAATTGGCGTAACTCCGGAAGCAGCAGCCTGAAGGACCGTCAAACTACAAAAGTCTTAAAGACTTTTGTAGTTTCTTCCGGACGGGCGCCAGCAACTCGTAAACTTCCTAAATCGCCTCCACTCCCGCTTGCGCGACAATATGGTCGTTTTCGACCGTGCTGCCGGAGACGCCGATGGCACCGATGATCGCGTCGCCGGGGCCTTTGATGGGAATGCCGCCGGGGAAAGTGATGAGCCCGCCATTGGAGTGCTCGATGTTGAAGAGGAAGCCGCCGGGCTGTGAAAGCTGGCCGATGTCGCCGGTGGGCATATCGAAGTAGCGGGCCGTGCGGGCTTTGCGCATCGCGATGTCGATAGAGCCCAGCCAGGCGCCGTCCATGCGGGCAAAGGCGGTCAGGTTGGCGCCGGCATCCACCACGGCAATGTTCATTTTAACGCCCAGGTCCCTTGATTTATTTACCGCCGCCTGTACGGCGGCCTGCGCCTGTTCCAGGCTGATGTTGGCGCCCTGGGATTTCCGTTCCTGCTGAGTTGATTCCATTGGTTGTTTTTTTAAGGTGAATGATGGGTTGTTGCTTATTGCCAATTGCCTATTGCTGATTACCTGTTGCCCGTTGGCAATTCTTCCCCGTATACGTGCAGGCGGTTTTGCAGCAGGTTCAGGCGGCGCTGCATCGTCCGGATCCTTCCCAGGAGGCGGGAAATGACCTCGATCCCTTCGAGGTTGATGTCCATGTCGTAGTGGAAGTGAATGTACCGCTCCACCTCCAGCAACTGCTCGGGATGCAGAAAGCACCTGTCCTCCACCGTTACGATCTCTACCAGGCCGTAATCCTGCAGGGACCGGATAAAGGCGTATTCTATATTGTATTGAGCGCAAAGCGCATCCGCCGGTATCAATTGTTCATTTTCCATTTGAATTGCGTTTGGAATGTTTCGGATGAAGTTGCGGAAGGGCGGTTCCAGGGGAACCGCCTCAGGTTCCCGACTTTGCCAGCTCCCGGAACAGCTCTTTCTGCCGCTCGGTAAGCTGGGTAGGGATCTTTACCTTGTAGGTAACGTACAGGTCGCCGAACTGGCCTTCGGATTTATAGACGGGAAAGCCCTTGCCTTTCAGGCGGATTTTGGCCCCGTTCTGGGTTTCGGGGGGCACTTTCAGCTTTACCTTGCCGCCCAGGGTATCAATGGTAATATCTCCGCCCAGCACCGCCGTGTACAGGTCGAGTTCCACGGTCAGGTGCAGGTCGTTACCCGTGCGCCGGAAGGAAGGGTCGTCGGCCAGGACAAAGGTGATAAAGAGGTCGCCATCGGGACCGCCGTTGACGCCGGGGCCGCCATGGCCTTTGAGCCGCACCACCTGCCCGTGCTCCACGCCGGCATGGATGGTCAGGCGGATGTTCTTGCCGTTGACGGTAATGGTGCGCTGGTGGGTATGGTAGGCCTCGCGAAGGGTCAGCTGCAGTTCGGCATTGTAGTCCTGGCCCCGGAACCGCGTAGGCCCTTTGCGTTCCTGGCGGCCGAAAAGGGATTCAAAAAAATCGGAAAATTCCCCGCCGCCTTCTCCCCAACCGGAAAAGCCTTCGCTGCCGCTAAAGCCGCCAAAGCCGCCGGCCCCCTGCGACTGCCGGGCTTGTTCATATTGATCGGCATGCTTCCAGTTTTCGCCGTACTGGTCATATTTTTTGCGTTTCTCGGGGTCGCTGAGCACTTCGTTGGCTTCGTTGATCTGCTGAAACTGTCGGTGTGCTTCCTTGTCGTCGGGATTGAGGTCGGGATGGTACTTGCGGGCCAGCTTGCGGTAGGCCTTCTTGATCTGATCTTCCGTCGCATGCTTCTCCAATCCCAGGATTTTATAGTAGTCGACAAAAGCCATGTTTGCGAGATTTGTAGGGTGAATTTAAGAAATGTAAAAGGGAGATTGTAACATCTGAATTTCACAACCTCCATTTTACATTTTAAAAAGCCGACTTCACCACGCCGCCGTCCACACGTAAAGCGGCGCCGTTGATGGCCGAGGCCAGCGGACTGGCTACGAAGGTCACCAGGCTGGCTACCTCCTCCACGGAGGCAAAGCGCTGCAGCAGCGAGCTGGGGCGTGCCGTGCGAAAAAAGTCTTTTTCGGCCTGGTCGGGCGATACGTTCCGGGCTTTCGCCAGGCTGGTGACAAAGTCGCCCACACCCTCGGAACGGGTAGGGCCGGGCAGCACGGAATTGACCGTAACGGCCGTGCCCTTGGTCAACTCGGCCAGACCGCGGCTAACGGCCAACTGGGCCGTCTTGGTCATGCCGTAATGGATCATTTCTTCGGGGATATTGATGGCCGATTCGCTGGAGATAAAAATGATGCGCCCCCAGCCGGCCCCGAGCATCAGGGGCAGGTAATGGCGCGACAGCCGTACCCCGCTCAGCACGTTGACCTCGTAAAACCGCCACCACTCCTCGTCGCTGATGTCGGTAAAGGCCTTAGGCTCGAAGATGCCCACATTGTTGACCAGGATATCGACCTTGGGCAACTGCCGCAGCAGATCACCCACGTCCCGGGCCTTTGAAAAATCAGCGGCCACGCCCGACACCGCGGCCCCGGGCAGCTCGGCCTTTAATCGATCGACGGCCTGCTGGACCCGGTCGGTACTGCGCCCGTTGAGCCAGACCCGTACGCCCTCCTGCGCCAGCATTCGGGCGATAGCAAAGCCGATACCGACCGTGGAGCCGGTCACCAGGGCGGTCTTTCCGTTGAGTTGTGTATCCATTTTTAAGAAATTTACAAGTTTACTTGTTTACAAGTTTACGAGTTCTTCACTGCTCGCAAACAACTCGTAAACTCGTAAACTTGTAAACTCGTAAACCCCAAGGATATGGATGCCTCAAACCTGTACACGACACTTACGATAAGCAGCATTAAAGAGGAAGCCCGGGACGTAAAGATTTTTGAATTGGAAGGAGGGCCACGCTCCTACCAGGCGGGGCAGTACCTGACCTTCGTGTACCGGGACGGGCCGTCCGAAGTGCGCCGCTCCTATTCCCTGGTATCGGCCCCGGCGCTGGGCGAGCCGCCGGCGGTGGGCATCAAGCGGGTGGAAAACGGGGTGTTTTCGCGTCCCCTGGTGGACCATGCCCGCCCGGGCGACCAGCTCCTGACCACCGGGGCGGGCGGCTTTTTTGTCCTGCCCCACGACCGGCAGTCGGTGGACCAGGTATTCTTCCTGGCCGCTGGCATCGGCATCACCCCCATTTACGCGCTGCTGAAAACCGCCCTGCACGACTGGCCGGGGCTGCAGGTGGTGCTGATCTACAGCAACGCCTCCCCTGCCGTCACCGTCTTTTACCGGCAGCTGCAGGAGCTGGCCGCCGCCTTTCCCGGGCGCCTTCAGGTGGAATTTCTCTTCAGCAATGCCCCCGACCTGTACCGGGCACACCTGCATGCCGACCTGCTGGTGGCTTTGTGGAAGCAGTACAGCACCGCACCTCCTGCCCGGCAGCTGTTTTATACCTGCGGCCCGGTCAACTACATGCGGATGTGCACCTACACCCTGCAGCGCGAAGGCATCCCGGAAGCCCACATCCGCCGCGAGAACTTTTTTCCCCGGAAGGCCGTACAGCGGCTCCTGCCTCCTGATACCGACCCCCACGGGGTCACCATTTACTGGAAACAGGAAAAAATCCTGGTGCCGGTACAGTACCCGGATACGATTCTGCAGGCTGCCAAAAAGCAGGGCATCGCACTGCCCTACAGCTGCGAATCGGGCGTTTGCGGTAATTGCGCCGCCCGCTGCATTCAGGGGCAGGTATGGCTGTCGCACAACGAAGTGCTGACCGATAAAGAGCGGGCGGAGGGAATGATACTGACCTGCACGGGGCATGCCGTTGGAGGGGACGTTGTTTTGATAGTTTAGTTTACGAGTTTACGGGTTTACAAGTTTACGAGTTGCTGACGCCGGTAACGAACTCGTAAACTCGTAAACTTATTTTAGGATTTCTTTAGTAAAAACGGGGGCCTTACAGAGGAGGAACAGGAAATTTAATTTTTTAGTTGGCAGGTCAAAACATATCTTGCAGGCCATAAAAGAAAAAAGCCCCGAGTAGAAACAAGGGGCGACTAACGATTGCTTGCCATATGAAAAAGTTGAGAGAAATCTTGTAGTGCGAACAGCTTTCAACAGGAATAAGTGCCGACGATTGTAACCATACCCGATTGCTTGCCTTATCTACTCATTCCGAGGATCCAAAAGTAGGATGAGGCACTTTCCCCTTAAAACCAAAAAAACCGGAAAGTCATTACGCCAAAAGAAACCGCTTTTTGTTAAAGCCCTTACCGGGCTTGGGTTTCATGAGGTTCAAGCTATTATGTCCAACAGATATTCAGATACGTTGTTTCAATTGGTTCATTCGCTGGAAAAATCCGAAAAGCGCCATTTCAAGCTGTACATCAAACGGAGTTCGGCCAAGGAAGACCTGAAGATCGTGCAGCTGTTCGATGCCCTCGATAAGATGCACGACTACGACGAAAAGGTGCTCCTGAAAAAACTGCCGGGAACGGAAAAACCCCAGCTCTCCAACCTGAAGACCCACCTGTACCGGGAGGTCCTGGCCTCGCTGCGCCTGCTGAAAAGCACGGGCAACGTGGACCTGGAACTGAACGAACAACTGGACTATGCCCGGATTCTTTACTACAAAGGCCTGTACAACCAAAGCCAGAAGATCCTGGACAAGGTAAAGGAACTGGCCCACGAATACAGCCAGGACACCGTGCTGATGCAGGTGATCTCCCTGGAAAAGAAAATCGAGATCCTGCACTCCACCCGCGGCATGCAGGACCGGACCGAACGACTGATGGCGGAAGCCAACGAAGTGCACGAACGGCGCCAGGTGATCACCCAACTCTCCAACCTGGCCCTGCAGATGTACAGCTGGTTCGTGAAGAACGGCCATGCCCGCAACCAGAAGGACGAGGCCGGCGTTACCCAATACTTCCAGGAACACTTTCCCAAAGACGCGGACCGCCACAACGGCTTTTACGAAAAGCTGTACCTCTATCAAAGTTATTTCTGGTTTGCCTTTATCCGGCAGGATTATCTCAACTCCTACCGCTACGCCCAGAAGTGGACCGACCTGTTCCGCGAAAAGCCCGTGATGGTGGATATGGAAGCAGGCCACTACATCAAAGGCATGCACAACCTGCTGAACGCCCACTTCAACCTGCGCAACTACCGCGGCTTTGAAACGGTGCTGAAAGAGTTCGAGGGCTTTGCCGAATCGGACCTCATCCGCCACCACGACAACTTCCGGGTGCAGACCTTCGAATACATCCAGAGCGCCAAGCTGAAACTGCATTTTATGCTGGGCACCTTCAAGGAAGGCGTCAAGCTGGTCCCCTCCATCGAGGAACAGCTGCAGGAGCACTCCATGTTCCTGGACAAGCACCGCCTGCTGGTGTTCAACTACAAAATAGCCACCCTTTATTTCGGAAGCGGCGACTACGATACCGCCATTGATTACCTGCAGCGCATCATCAACGAAAACGTGGAGATGCGCAACGACCTGCAATGCTATGCGCGGCTGCTGCACCTGATGTCGCATTACGAGCTGGGCAACGATTCCATCATGGAGTCGCTGATCAAATCGGTATACCGCTTCATGGCGAAGATGGAAAAGCTGACCATCGTGGAAGAAGAGATCTTCCGCTTTGTACGCTCCACCTTCCACCTGTCGCGGCACAAGCTGCAACACGAATTCGAGCAGTTCCTGCAAAAGATCAAGCAGCTGAACACCAACCGCTACGAAGCCCGTTCCTTCGGCTACCTCGACATCATTTCCTGGGTGGAAAGCAAGGTGCTGAAAAAGCCCATGAGCCAGGTGATCCAGGAAAAATACCTGCAAAGCCGCCGGAAGCTGGAAACGGGCCCTAAGCCCGCCCCCGCCCCCTTGCTGGCGAAATGACCGGAAAAGGAAATCAGGGCAGCGCTGCCTTTTGTTGTTGCAGATTGTATATAAGGAAAAGCCGTCCCGTCTCCCCCTGGGAGAGACGGGACGGCTTTTTTATGCCCGGGCAAGCCGGCTACAGGCCGATATTGCGGATCCGGATCTCCAGCCGGACCGTAGCGGTGCCGGCCACGTCGAAAGCATTTTCCTTAAAGCCCGGAGCCGCGGCGAAGGGCAACTGGTTGCGGGAGGCGCCATACCCTTCGCGGGGAATGCCCAAAAAGTTTTTGTCCATCCGGTTGTTGTTGTTGGCGTCGTGGAACAGGGCCAGGGCGTAACGCCCATCCGGCAGGTTTTCAAACTGCACCGTGGCTTCCCGCCCGGCCACCGCCACCTGCACGCACCGGAACGGATCCGTTCCCTTGGCGTAGGAAGCCTCGCTGGTGAACAGGCAGGCCCTGCATACCCCTTTGTCGCTGGCAAAGCCCGTAACGCGGGCCGCCACCCTTCCCTGGGCCCGGGAGGCTGCCCCGGAGAGGATCATTATCAGCAGCAGGATCATTCTTACCATAAGCTATTTATTTGTACCCCATCATAGGAAATTCCGTACCAGCACGATTTTCAATCCTTTACCTTTATCTTTGCGCCTGCCAAACAATTGCATTAACAGGCTTTTGCCCTACTTCACTATTATGAGTTACCCTAAAAGAGTAATGGTTTCCGGATGTTTTGACATGCTGCACAGCGGCCACATCGCCTTTTTGAAAGAAGCGTCCACCTATGGACAAGTCCATGCCTGCATCGGCAACGACGAGAATGTGTACCGCCTGAAAGGCCGCTACCCGGTTACCTCACAGGAGGAGCGGAAATACATGATCGACGCCCTGGCCTGTGTGACGGCCTGCCACATCAACAAAGGATTTGGCCTTATCGACTTTACCCAGGAGCTGGACGAGATCCGGCCCGATATATTCGTGGTGAATGAAGACGGCGCCTCCCCGGCCAAGGCCGAACTGTGCCGGCAGCGGAATATCGAGTACAAAATACTGCAACGCATTCCCCACGAGAACCTGCCACCCCGCTCCACCACCAACCTGCGGACCGAATGCCTCATTCCCTTCCGGATTGACCTGGCCGGGGGCTGGCTCGATCAACCGTTCGTGTCGCAGCACCACCCGGGGCCGGTACTGACCATTTCGCTGGAACCTACCCTGGAGTTCAACCACCGCAGCGGCATGGCCTCCAGCACCCGCAACAAGGCCATTGAGCTGTGGCGCCACGCCATTCCTTCCGGGGACCGCCAAAAGCTGGCGAAGATCCTCTTCACCTACGAAAACCCGCCCGGCACCAAAGAGGTGGCCGGCTCGCAGGACGCCCTGGGCATCGTACTGCCCGGCCTGAACCGGCTGGACTACAACGGCCATTACTGGCCCGAGGCGATCACTTCGGTGGACGACAACGACCTCCTCGACTGGCTGGAAGACCACCTGTACCTGGTGATGCTGGGACCCCGCGTATCGGACTATTCGGTACTGGAAGCCACCCGGGTTTCCGCCGAAGGCGCCCGCCGGCTGGCCCAAGCGGCCGACAACTGCTGGAACGCCCTGTTGCAAAAGGATGCCGCCGCCGTCGGCCGGTATTTTACCGAATCCTTCGAAGCACAGGTGGCCATGTTTCCGCATATGGTCACCCCCGAGATCCGGCAGCACATTCAGCTGTATGCTGCCGACACCCTGGGCTGGAAACTGAGCGGCGCCGGTGGAGGTGGTTACCTCATCTTCATCTCTGAAAAACCCGTCAAAGACGCCATCCGCGTGAAGATCCGCCGCAAAGACGGAATCTAGGGATTTCGGATTTGGGATTTCGGATTCCTTGATAGCAGAAAATGTTTTATAGTTTTGAATGCCTCCGGATTCCGGGGGCATTTTTTATTTTATTCCGAATGCCGGATGCCTGCTGCAGGAAAAGACACTTTCTGCTATCAAGGGGATCCGAAATCCGACATCCGAAATCCCCTGAATGGCAACATTCTTGCCCCAGTTTCCAAAACGTTTCATCATGAGAGACAACAGAAAAACAGGCACCCGTCTGGCCAACCAGACCGGCAGCCAGAGCGGAAACCCGAGGAACCAGGAAGCGCAGCGCGAGCAGGAGGAAAAAGGAACCGTCAGCAGCAACAAGAATGAAAAACACCGGAGCAACCCCGCCTCCCGCGACCAGGACGTGGCAGGTGAAGGGCGGAACAAAAACCGCAACCGCTGATAAAAGTGCCCATACGGTCAACGGGGACAAGGAAGGGTTATCCCCTCTTTGTCCCCGTTGCTGCTTTTCTTCCCAACAAAACGCATGAGTTAGCCCTTTTTTATATTAGCTTTAAGCTGTTAATCACCCCGCATTGTATTCGGGCGGGGAGGATCACCCTGTACCGGAAAAATTGATATGGTTCATGAAGAAAATACGTTGGGGCGTGCTCAGCACCGCGAAAATCGGAAGAGAGAAAGTTATCCCTGCCATGCAGCACAGCCAGTTTGGCGAGGTGACGGCCATTGCATCGCGGGACCCTGAGCTGGGCCGGGCCGTCGCCTCCAGCCTCTCCATTCCCAAAGCCTACGACAGCTACGAGGAGCTGCTGCTGGATGACGACATCGATGCCGTTTACATTCCCCTGCCCAACCACATGCACATTCCCTGGACCATCAAGGCGCTGGAGGCCGGCAAGCACGTGCTCTGCGAAAAGCCCATCGCCCTGTCGCCCGAGGACGGCGAACACCTGCTGAAGGTGGCCCGCCAGAAGCCGCACCTGAAGGTGATGGAAGCCTTTATGTACCGCTACCACCCCCAATGGCAGCAGGCCGGCAGCCTGGTAGCCTCCGGCTGCATCGGCGAGCTGAAGACCATCCAGTCGTTCTTTGCCTATTACAACGTGGATCCCCAGAACATCCGCAACCAGAAGGAACTGGGCGGCGGCGGCATGATGGACATCGGCTGCTATTGCGTATCGCTCTCCCGGATGCTGTTCGGCAAGGAGCCCGTGCGGGTCTTCGGCATGATGAACGTGGACCCCGTTCTGGGCACCGACCGCCAGGCATCGGGCATCCTCGACTTCGTTACCGGCACCTCCACCTTTACCTGCTCCACCCAGCTGACGCCCTTCCAGCGGGTGAATATCCTGGGCACCACCGGCCGCATCGAGATCGAGATCCCCTTCAACGCGCCCCCCGACCAGGTTACCCGGATCTGGCTGCATACCGCCGCCGGGGCCGAGGAATTTATTTTCGATCCCGTGGACCAATACACCCTGCAGGGCGACGCTTTTTCCAAGTCCATCCTGGACGATACCCCCGTCCCCATGCCCCTGAAAGACGCCATCAACAACATGCGGGTCATCGAGGCCGTGTTCCAGAGCTCGCAAAGCGAAACCTGGGTGGAAGTATAACCCCCTCACTGAATTTTTTTCCAAAGGCCGGTCCGGTCCGAATGCTGCTTGCATCCGGACCGGACCGGCCTTTTGCCTTTTACCGCCTTAAATGGCCGTTGGGCATTATAGATGCACCTCCGCCAAATGCAGGCAGGGCAAGGGTTCCGGCTTTTTAAAGCCTGTTTTACGATGCAAAATGGAGAAAGAAGTTGATTTCCAGGCCCCGAAGGGGCGGTTTACTTTTGTTGCATCGCCGGGAGCAAAGGCGCAGAAACGCCTCCCCCATCCGGATCCCGGCCTGCTACGACTCCTGCCTGCCCGCTTTCGATTGTACTGCCTGTTGCTTACCTGTGAAGTTTTTTTCACCAAAAGAAAGGATATGAAAAAAGTATTAATGACCCTCGTGCTGACCCTGATTGTGATCACTGCTTCTTTCCGTGCGCAGGTAGGCCACCTGATCAAACCGGCGGCCGGCAACAGCAAAGAAATCAACATCTCCATCAAACCGGCAGGCGATTACCAGGCCCGCGTGTATGCCAAGGCCCGGGCACAGGTGAATGTCGAACTGATCAAAGTGAATAAAAAGAATACCGAGGTGATCTGGGAAAATCAATACCCCGACGTAAAGCTGAACCAGCTGGAAACGATGGGGGCTTCCCTCGACCAGACCGTGCGGGTCGACAGCCTGCGCAAGCGCAAGGAAAAGCTGTATGCCCGTTATACCATCACCTACAAGTCCGGCAAAAGCGTGCTGAAGGTGGAACAAAGCAAGGCCCTGCGCACCGACAGCCCCAGTGATGAACTGTGCATCAACCTGTAAGGAAAGAAAATTTTTCGGTCGCAACCAATGCCCTGCAGAAGAAGTCCCGGTGTTCCCGGGACTTTTTTCATGGTACCCAGCGGGCAGAATTTTTCGGGCGGGCGTCACCGGTAGGTTGCCGGCAGGGCAAAAAAATAGCGGTCCTGGTGCGGGCCGCTATTCAATAGATTCGGGCAGGAAATCAGGCGCCGTTTTCAAACCCCTGGAAGGTAAATTCAAAGGTCTGCTTGGGACGTTCGGGGTGGGTGCGGGTGAACAGTACGGACTGCCCTTCGTTGTACACCGTCACGATGCAGTGCGATTCGTCGGAGCCGTACCAGAACACTTCGGTACCGTCGTTGTCATCAATATGAAAGTCGATACGTTCCGTACCTTCCGCTCCCTCCTGCAGGGATTTGCCCCCGTTGCGGGCGCCGTTGCGCAATGTACCCATCAACAGGTAGTTATCGGCCTGGTCCCTTTCCGGGTCTTCCATGAAAAACCGCAGAAAGTGGGGGTCAGGCTCCCCGTCTGCCCGCCGGACATAAATGCCGTTTGTTCGAAAGCTGAAGCGTGTATTCATGACGGGGATAAATGTACAAAAACACTGCCTACCGTTCAACCCCCAAAGGAAAAACACCCCAAACCCCTGTACGCCCAACCCAGGAACCCAGGAACATAGGAACTCAGGAACTATTAACCGTAAACCCGTAAACTTGTAAACTCAAAAAAGAAGCATGTTTTCATCCGAAGCGTTAAAACGAGCCGGAACCACGGTCACCGCGGAAGTTATTGGCGGGTTGTCGGCTTTCCTGGCCACTGCTTATATTATTGTCGTCAACCCTTCGGTGCTCAGCCAGGCCGGCATGCCGTTTTCCGGCGTGCTGACGGCAACGGTGCTGGTGTGCTTTTTTTCCTCGCTGATGATGGGGCTGTATGCCCGCAACCCCATTATCGTTGCCCCGGGCATGGGGCTGAATGCCTTTTTTACCTTTACGGCCGTGCTGGGCATGAAGGTACCCTGGCCGGTGGCGCTGGGCGCCGTGTTCTGGTCGGGAGTGGTTTTCCTGCTGCTGTCGGCCTTTAACGTCCGCACCTATATTGTACGGGCCATTGCCCGGCCCCTGCGGTACGCCATAGCGGCAGGCATCGGCCTGTTCATTACCCTGATCGGCCTGTCCAATGCGGGCTTTATTGTCCATAACCCGGCCACCATCATCGGTGCCGGCCGCCTCAACCCTACCGTGCTCACCTTCCTGGCCGGCCTGCTGGTGATGGCCGTGCTCATCACCCGCAACGTGAAGGGCGCCATCCTGCTGGGCATCATCTTTACCACCCTTGCCGCCTATCCCATCGGACGGTGGTGGGGCGGAAGCACCCCGCTGGTGCAGGTGACCGAGCTGTTTGCCGCCCCGGATTTCAGCCTGCTGCTCCGCCTCGACCTGGTGCATTCCCTGCAGTGGAGCGTACTGCCCGTGATCTTTGCCTTTGTGTTTACCGACATGTTCGACAGCCTGTCCACCCTGGTGGGACTGGCCGAGGCCGCCAACCTGCTGGACGAGAACGGCGAGCCCCGCAACCTGAAAAAGGCCCTGGTGACCGATGCGGTGGCCACCACCCTGGCGGGATTGGTGGGCTCCAGCCCGGGAACGGCTTATATCGAGTCGGCCGTGGGCATCGAGGCGGGCGGGCGTACCGGCCTGACCGCGGTAGTGGCGGCGCTGCTGTTCCTGCCCTTCCTGTTCCTGGCGCCGTTACTGTCGGTAGTGCCGGCCATCGCCACCGCCCCGGCCCTGGTGCTCGTGGGCGCCTTTATGGTACGGCCCGTGGTCAAGATCAGCTGGGGACAGCTCGACGACGCCATCCCGGCTTTTTTGGCGATGGTGCTGATCCCCTTTACCTATTCCATTACCCAGGGCATCATCTGGGGTTTCCTCACCTGGACGGTGCTGAAGCTGGCCCTGGGCAAAACAAAAGAAGTCCCACCCGCCCTGCTGGCGATCGACGCCTTTGCCATCCTCGCCCTGGTATTGGAATAACCACCCCCTCCCAATGAACCAATTAACGAATATCCCTTTCCCCCATGACCAGTTATCCCCAATTCTACCCCTAAACCCCTAATTCCCAAGGGGCCAATTCCCAAAATCTTTTACTTTGCCTCCATGCAGGAAATTCGTTCCAAATTGGAAGCCGCCCGCAAGGAACTGCTGGACCTGGGCCTTCGCAATCCGTTACTCCATTACCGACCCTCCGCCACCAAAGGACTGCAGGTGGTGCGGGAACGCTCCGCCTCCGTGTACCAGTTCCTGGTGACGGAAGGCAAAACCATGTTCTTCAAACCCAAGCCGCCCATCGAAGACGGCATCACCGCCGCCGCCATGGCCCAGCTGGAAGAAGGGGATGCCGACTGGAACGACAACAAGCTGCGCACCCCCGAAACGGAGGAAGGCCTGCAGCACAAACTCCTTCATACGTATTACGCCGCCCGCATCGCCCTGGAAGAACAGGGCGTCAATACCCTGTACCTGGCCCTCGGCATGCTGCAGTGGTACGAATCGGGCAGCACCGAACCGCGCCTGGCGCCGCTGGTGCTGGTGCCCGTGACCCTGGAACGCTCTTCGGCCCGCGAACGCTTCCGCCTGCGCTATACCGGCGGCGAAGTGGGCGGCAACCTGTCGCTGGCCGCCAAGATGAAAGCCGACTTCAGCCTGTCGCTGCCGCTGCTGCCCGAGGGCGAGGAGGCCGAACCCGAAGCCTATTTCGAAAAAATGGCCACCGCCATCACCCACTACCCCCACTGGAAGGTGGTGCCCGACGCCATTGTGCTGGGCTTCTTCTCGTTCGGTAAATTCCTGCTGTACAATGACCTCGACCCCGCCGGCTGGCCCGAGGACCGCCAGCCCCACGACCATCCCCTGCTGCAGCGCCTGCTGCATACGGGCTTTGAGGAAGCGCCCCCGGCAGCCGAAGATCCCTTCCTCGACGACCGGCCCGAAGCCGCCCGCCTGCTGCAGGTGGTCGATGCCGACAGCTCGCAGCTGGAAGTACTGCTGGCCGTGGACAAAGGCCGCCACCTGGTGGTACAGGGCCCTCCCGGCACCGGCAAGTCGCAAACCATCACCAACATCATCGCCCATGCCATCGGGCAGGGAAAAAAAGTGCTGTTCGTAGCCGAAAAAATGGCCGCCCTCGAAGTGGTGAAGCGCCGCCTCGACAGCGCCAACCTGGGCGAAGCCTGCCTGGAGCTGCACTCCCATAAAGCTCATAAAAAAGAATTGCACGAGGAGCTGCGCCGCGTCATGGACCTCGGCAAGCCCGCTATTTTCCAACTGCAGCAGGAAGTGGCCCTGCTGCAGCAACACCGCGACGAGCTGAACGCCTATGCCCGGGCCGTCAATGACGCCATCGGCCAGACCGGCCTATCGCCGCAGCAGTTGTTCGGTTACCTGTTGCAGTTACAACCCCTGGTAGAGCATCACCCCGTGCCCCGGATTTCCATGGACCGGCCCGAAAGCTGGGACCGCGACCGCATCCGGAGGGCCGAGCTGATAGCCGGCCGCATGGAGGCGCTGCTGCAGGAAACCGGCGTGCCGGCGGAAGCCCTGTTCTGGGGCTGCCGCCTGAAGGTGGTGTCGCCGCTGGTGCAGGATACCCTCGACCACCAGCTCGAGCTGGCCCTGGCCGCCACCGTGGCCCTGCGGACCGAAACGGGCTTTATCGCCGGCACCATGGGTTTGCCCGTTCCCGCCAACCGCGAGGAAAGCATCCGCCTGGCCTCCTGGGTGCAGCTGGCTGCCGCCAAGCCCGACCTGCGCGACCTCTCGCTGCACAGCGACCTCTGGCTCCGCCACGAAACGGGGCTGGCCGAGCTGCTGGCCTCCGGCAAGCGCCTGGCGGAAATTTATGCCGCCTACGACGGCATCTTCCTGCCCGAAGCCTGGGAAGAAGACGTGCTGCCCCTGCGGCAGGAGCTGCTGGCCCATGGCGAACAGTGGTACCGCTTCGTGGTAGGCTCGTACGGCAAATCGCTCAAACGCCTGCGCGCCCTGACCGTGGGCGAGCTGCCGGCCGAACTTCCCGGCCGGCTGCAATACGTGGACGACCTGCTGGAAGCCCGGCGCCTGCGCACCTTTATTCCCGAATACGAGCCCGTGGCCGCCAACCTGTTCGGCAGCCAGTGGCAGGGCGCCAAAAGCGACTGGGCCGCCCTGGAAGCAGCGACCCATTACCTGCTGAAACTGCACCGCATGGTACAGGCCGGCGCCTGCCCTTCCACCCTCATCGACTACCTGGCCCGCCAGGAGGCGTCCCAAATCGCCAAAGGCTACCACGAAGCCCTGCTCGAAAGCCTGAACGACCACGGCAAAAGCGTGGACGCCCTGGCCGTAAAGCTGGAGCTGGACGAGGCCCTGCGCTTCGGCAGCAAATCGCTTTCCCACCAGCCCTTTGCCCTGCAGCTGGAGCTGCTGATGCAGTGGCGCAGCGGCCTTCCCGCCCTGCATCGGACCGTTTCCTGGAACAACCTGGCCGCCCTGGCGCTGGAAGAAGGCTTTGAAGGCCTGGTGACTGCCGCCACCGGCTGGGCCGGCGCCAAAAGCCTGCTCAAAACCGCCTTTCAAAAAACGCTTTACGAAAACCTGCTGCAGGAAGCGCTGGTGCACCGCCCGCCGCTGCGCCTCTTTGAACGCGCCACCCACGAAGAGGTGGTGCGCCATTTCCGGCGCCTCGACCTGGTGAGCTTCCAGTACAACCGGGCCCTGGCGGCCCTGAAGCACTGGGAAGGCATGCCCGCGGTAGATGCCGGCGGACAGGCCACCATCCTGCGCACCGAGTTCAATAAAAAAGCGCGGCACCTCCCCATCCGCCGCCTGATGCAGGAGGCGGGCCTGGCCATCCAGGCCATCAAGCCGGTATTCATGATGAGCCCACTGTCCATCGCCCAGTTCCTGCCGCCCGGTGCCCTGGAGTTCGACCTCGTGCTCTTCGACGAGGCCAGCCAGGTGCGGCCCGTGGAAGCCCTGGGCGCCCTGCTGCGCGGCAAACAGCTGGTGGTGGTCGGCGATACGCAGCAGCTGCCGCCCACCTCGTTTTTCGAAAAGCTGTATGCCGATGCCCCGGAAGAGGAAAGCCTCACGGCCGACATCCCCAGCATCCTGGGCCTCTGCACCGCCCGGGGCGTGCCGCAACAAATGCTGCGCTGGCACTACCGCAGCCGCCACGAGTCGCTCATCCACCTGTCCAACGAAGCCTTTTATAATAACCGCCTCGTGGTATTTCCCTCCCCGGGTTCGGCCGTGCCCATGGGACTGGCCTTTCACCACCTGAAGGATGCCGCCTACGACCGCGGCGGCAGCCGCACCAATGCCCTGGAAGCCACGGCGGTGGCGGAGGCCGTGATGGCGCATGCCCGCCGCCACCCCTACCTGAGCCTGGGCGTAGTGGCCTTCAGCTCGGCCCAGCGCGAAGCCATCCAGGAAGCCCTCGAGGGACGGCGCCGCTGGGAGACCGATGCCGAAGGCTTTTTTGCCCGCCATACCCACGAGCCGTTCTTTATTAAAAACCTCGAGAACGTCCAGGGCGACGAACGCGACGTGATCCTCATTTCCATCGGCTACGGCCGCACCGCCGAAGGGGTGCTGCACCATTCCTTCGGACCGCTGAACCTCGAAGGAGGCGAAAAGCGGCTGAACGTGCTCATGACCCGGGCGAGGCTGCGCTGCGAGGTTTTTTCCAACTTCACCGCCGCCGACCTGGAATCCAACCGCTCCCCTTCCTTAGGCGTCAAAGCCCTTCGGCGCTTTCTGCATTATGCCCAGCAGGGCGAGATGTCGGAAGCCACCGAAACCCATCAAAGGGCCGAAGGCCCCCCCTTCGAGGAGGCCGTGGCCCGGAAGCTGGCGGCCCTGGGCTATACCGTGCACCGGCAGGTGGGCTCCAAAGGCTATTGCCTCGATTTGGCGGTGGTGCACCCCGAGCATCCCGGTCGCTACGTGCTGGGCATCGAGTGCGACGGCGCCTCCTACGGGGCGGCCCGCTCGGCCCGCGACCGCGACCGCCTGCGTCAGCAGGTGCTCGAAGGCATGGGCTGGCAGCTCCACCGCATCTGGAGCGCCGACTGGTTCCGCCAGCCCGACAAGGAAGCGCTCCGGGTGGTGGACGCCATCAAGGCGGCCTGTGCGCTGGCGCAATCCGAAAGCGTGCTGGAAGCGTCCGTGCAGGAAAAGGCCCTGCTGCGCGAGCCTGCCGGGGGGCCGGAAAAAGGCCAGCCGCTGTACCGGGTGGCGGTGCTGCCCGAAGAGCTCGCAGGCCAGCAGCTGCACCAGCAGCCCATGAGCCGCGTGGCTTCGATGGTGGAAACGGTGGTGCAGGCCGAAAGTCCCGTGCACGTGGAGGAGGTGGCCCGTCGCCTGGCGGAGGGCGCCGGCCTGGTCCGCGTCAGCCCCCGCATGCGCGACCACATCCGCCTGGCGGCCAAGTTTGCCCAGGGCAGCGGTCGCGTGGAGCAGCGGGGCGATTTCCTGTGGCATGCCGCCCTGCCGGTGCCGGTAGTGCGCAACCGCAGCGGCCTGCCCTCGCCCAGCCGCCGCCTCAAATACATTGCCCCCGAAGAGCTGACGCTGGCCATCCAGAAGGTCGTACGCGAATCGGTGGCCATCAGCGCCGAAGCCGCCGTGCCCTACATCGCCCGCCTGTTCGGCTTTTCCCGGGTGACGGAAGACATGCGGACCGAACTGCTGGAAGCGGTGCAGGAACGGATCGAAGGGGGCCAGGTGCGCCAAGACGGCGACTTATTGAAAGCTTGGCGGTAAGCGCAACCGCCGTACCTTGCAGTACCGCCGCCGCCAACGACCCTGCCTTCATTTTTGAAATAATCCATTGCTATGGCAAAAAAGCTGAAATTCACCAATACGCGCCAGTCCCAGTTTTACGCAACCCTAAAGCAAAGGGTGGACGCCTATTTTCACCAAAACGCCCTGTCGAAATACGGCAACCGGTCCCTCTGGGCCAAAGCCCTGTTTTTCCTTACCGGCTATATAGCGCTCTACGGGCTGCTCCTGTCGGGACTTTTCGGCGCCCCCGTTATGGCCCTCCTGGCAGCCCTGCTGGGCGCCTTCGGTGCCTGCATCGGCTTCAACATCTGCCACGACGCCATCCACGGTGCTTTCTCGGCCAACCGCCACGTCAACAAGGCCTTCAGCCTGCTGTTCCATTTTATCGGCGCCAACCCCTACGTCTGGAACATCACCCACAACATCGTCCACCACTCCTACACCAACATCGCCGGCCATGACGGCGACCTCGACATGGCGCCCGGCCTGATCCGGTTGTCCGTCACCGAAAAAATGCTGCCCCACCAGCGCTACCAGCACCTCTACGCCTTTGGGCTGTACGCCGTGGCCATGCTCAACTGGGTATTCCGGAAGGATTTTGAAAAGTTTTTCCAAAAAGAGATCGGCGGCCACCGCTCCGGCCGGCACCCGAAGAAAGAATACTTCAACCTGTTCTTTTATAAAGCGGTCTATTATGTTCTTTTCATTGTGCTGCCCCTTATGGTGGTGCCGCTACCATGGTGGCAGGTGCTGACGGGCTTTTTATTGCTGCAGCTGGTACAGGGACTGGTATCGGGCCTCGTCTTTTCGGTCACCCACGTGGTGGAGGATACGGCGTTCCCCGAGCCCAACGCCCAGGGTAATATGGAGGAGTCGTGGGCCGAGCACCAGGTGCGCACTTCTTCGAATTTCGCCGGCGACAGCTCCCTGGCCACTTTCCTTTGCGGGGGCCTGAACCTGCAAACGGCCCACCACCTGTTTCCAAAAATCTGCCACATCCACTACCCTGCCCTTAACCCCATCATCCGCGAAACAGCCCGGGAGTTCCACCTGCCCTATATCGAGTACCCCACATTCGGCGCCGCCCTGCGGTCGCACTACCGGATGCTGCGCAAGCTGGGCCGGGAGGCAGAACCCGAAGGGGCCCCGGATGCCTGTGCCGTTTTTGCCCGGGTGCAAATAAGTCCTAATTTTAAGATCGATTCCGAAAACTAGCTGTGCAGGAAAGGTCCCGGCTACCCGCCCGCCTTCCCGCACCGCTGCCCGTCCCCTGAAAGCTTTTTTGCAATCATTGATTACCACTCCAAAGAATAAGCGACTATTCTTTTCAAACTAATTGTGACCCATGGTGTTGCTCTCGGATTATATCATTCTGGAACGTATCGGCCTGAAGGGCAGCAAGCTTTTTTACCGGGCCGAGCGGTGCCGCGACAAGCAAAAGGTGATCCTGAAGGTGTATGAGAACGCCAGCGCCCGCAGCGCCGAGGCGGCCCGCATCCAGAACGAATACGAGATCGGCCGGGGCATCGCCTGCAAGGGCGGCGCCCGCTACCTGGCCCTCGACACCTACCAGGACCGCTACATCGCCGTGCTGGAAGACATGGAAGGGGTGCTGCTCGACCAGTTTCTCCGGGAAGCCAAACCCGGCATCGGCGACTGCCTCTCCATCGCCCTTTCCCTGACCGAGATCCTCGAATACTTCTACCTCAAAGGCATCGTGCACCAGGACCTCTGCCCTTCCAACCTGCTGGTGAATGGGCGGACCCTGGAAGTAAAGCTCATCGACTTTTCCCATTCCTCGCCCGTCTCCGCCCTCAACCGCACCGTCAAGGAACCGGTATTCTGCCAGGATTTTCTCACCTACAGTGCGCCGGAGCAGACGGGCCGGCTCAAGGGCGAGATCGACATCCGCAGCGACCTGTATTCCCTGGGCGTGCTGCTCTACGAAATGGTCACCGGCAGCGTGCCCTTCGTGGCCGCCGATGCCCTGTCGCTGATCCATTGCCACATTGCCAAGCAGCCCGAGCCGCCGCACCGCCGCAACCCCTACGTGCCCGTGGCCCTGTCGGGGCTCATCCTCAAATTGCTGGCGAAAAACGCGCCCGACCGCTACCAGTCGCCCTTTGGCCTGAAAGCCGACCTGCTGACCTGCCTGAAGCTGTGGCACGCGGGTGCCGGCACCGAGCTGTTCCCGCTGGGGCAGCAGGATTTTTCCGGGCGGCTGCAGCAGCCCCGCCGGTTTTTTGGCCGCGAAAAAGAGATCGCCGCCCTGCGGCAGTCGTTGGAACGGGTGCGCGGCAGCGCCACGGAAGTGGCCCTGGTGGGCGGCTATTCCGGCATCGGCAAGTCGGCCCTGGTACACCAGCTGAAGGAAACGGTGCTGCAGGAAGGCGGCCTGTTCATCGAGGGCAAGTTCAACCAGTTCCAGCGCAACATCCCTTATTTTGCCTTTATCCAGGCCTTTAAAGAATTTACTGCCTATATCCTCACGCAGGGCCCCCAAAAGATCGACCTCTGGAAGGAACGCATCCTGAAGGCCGTGGGCCGCAACGGCCGCGTGCTGACCGAGGTGCTGCCCCAGCTCGAGCTGCTGATCGGCGCCCAGCCGCCCCTGCCTACTTTGGGTCCCAACGAAACCCAGAACCGCTTCAGCTACGTCTTTACCAACTTTATCCGCGAGATCTCGGGCCGCGACCACCCCCTGGTGCTGTTTTTCGACGACCTGCAGTGGGTGGACGCCGCCACCGCCCACCTGGTGAAGATCATCACCACCACCAAGGGGCTCGAAGGCTTCCTGTTCCTCGGCGCTTACCGCGACAACGAGATTCCCGACCACTCCCTGTTCTCCGCCATCCGCGAGCACCTGCACAAGGAAGGCGCCCGCCTGCAGCAACTCCTGCTGGCGCCGCTGCCCCGCCGCAACGTGGAGGAGATCATCGAAGAAACCCTGGACGCCGCCATCCACGAACGGCCCGCCCTGGTGGACCTGGTGTTCGACAAGTCGCAGGGCAACCCCTTTTTTGTCAATGCATTTTTGAAATCGCTTTTTTCCGAAGAGATCCTCCAGTTCGACTTTACTTCCTTCCAGTGGCGGTGGGAAGCCGACCGCATCCACCGGCTGAAGGTGACCGAAAATATCGTGGAGCTGATGATCGGCCGCATCCGCAAGCTGCCGGCCGCCACCCAGGAGCTGCTGAAGCTGGGCGCCTGCCTCGGCTACCAGTTCGACCTGGGCCTGCTGGCCGTGGTGCTGCACCAAAACCGCCAGGAAATGGCCGCCCGCCTGCAGGCCGCCCTGGACGAGGGCCTCGTCATTCCCGACGGCGACAACTTCCGGTTTTCCCACGACCGCATCCACCAGGCCGCCTATTCGCTGATTGCCCCGGATAAAAAACAGGGCGAGCACCTGCGCATCGGCAACGCCCTGCTGCGGCAGCTCGAGGGAGAGCGCCGCAACACCTACCTGTTCGAGATCGTCAACCAGCTCAATGCCGGCATCGGTTCCATGGACCGGCAGGAAGACCGGGACCAGCTGGCCGCCCTGAACCTGTCGGCCGGCATCAAGGCCAAGGCCTCCGCTGCCTACAAGCCTTCCTTCGACTACCTGCAAACCGGCATCAGCCTGCTGCCGCCCGACGCCTGGAAGGGCCAGTACGGCCTGGCCCTGGAGCTGTACAGCGAAGGCGCCGAAAGCGGCTTCCTCAGCGGCCACAACGACATTACCGAAAAGTGGACCGGCGTGGTGCTGGAAAAGGCCGCCGACGTGCTCGACAAGGTGCGGGTGTACGAGATCCGCATCAAGTTCTACATTGCCCAGCACAAGCTGCGTGAAGCGGTGCAGACCGCCCTGCAGGTGCTGGAATTACTGCAGGTGACTTTTCCCGACAAACCCGGCAAGCTGCACGTGCTGGGGGCCCTGCTGCAGGTAAAGGCCGCCCTGCTGCGCCAGCCGGTCGCCACCCTCATCGACCGGCCCCTGATCACCAACCCCTACCACAACGCGGCCATCCGCGTGATGGTGAGCGTGGGCTCGGCGGTCTATTTCGCCCGTCCCGACCTGCTGCCCCTGGTGATCCTCAAACTGTTTCACCTGATGGTCAAGTACGGCAACTCGCCTTTTTCGGGCACCATCTGTAACGGCTATGCGCTCTTGCTGATCTCCGGCCTGGCCGACCTGGAAGGCGGCTACGAGGTGGGCAGGACCGCCATGCAGCTTTCGGAAAAATACGAGGTGAGCAGCCTGAAGTGCCAGAGCCGGATGATGTTTTATTCCTACGTCGCCCACCTGAAGTCACCGATAAAAAGTACGCTGGAACCGCTCTACCACAACTTCTGGTACGGCCTGGAGAACGGCAATACCGAGTTCGGCTCCTACTCGGCCTACGCCTACTGTTATTCGGCCTTTTTCTGCGGCCGCAACCTGAAGGTGGTGACCGAGGAGAACGACCGCTTCAACGAGCGCCTGCAGCAGGCCGGGCACGAAGCCGGCTACAACCTTTTTCGCATCTTCGCCCAGACGGTGCTGAACCTGTACGAGCCGGTAGACCATCCCACGGTGCTGACCGGCCGCCTGCACAACGAGGTAGAGATGATGCACCTCTATGCCGAAACCGAAACGGCCCTGTGCACCCTGCACCTGTACAAGCTGGTGCTTTGTTACCTGTTTGGCGATTATGCCGGGGCGCTGCGCAATGCGGCCGACACCTCCTGCCGCCTCGACAGCCTGTCGGGCAACTCGCAGGTGCTGGTCTTTTATTTCTATGATACGCTGGCCCGCCTGGCGGTGCTGGGCACCGAACGCAATGCCCTGAACCGCAAGGCGCTGTTGCAAAAGGTGCAGGGAAACCTCAAAGCCATCCGCAAGCGGGTGCGGCTGGCCCCCGACAACTGTTCGCACAAGCTGTGGCTGATCGAAGCGGAATACTTCCGTGTCATGGGAGAGGCGGAAAAGGCGGGGCGTTATTACGACAAGGCCATCGACGAGGCCATCAAGAACGAATACCTCAATGACCTGGCCCTGGCCTGCGAGCTGGCCGGCAACTTTTACCAGGACCGGCAGCGGGCCTTCCTGGCGCAGCACTACCTTACCCAGGCCCATAAGTACTACCGCGAATGGGGCGCCTTCAACAAGGCCCGCCAGCTGGAGCGCCGTTATGCCTACCTGTTCGACCAGCAGCAGCTGGAACAGACCCTCACGTCGGCAGAAGGCAGCGAGGTTCCCTCCGTTCCCCTGCCCGCCCACCACAACCTGCTGTCGCTGGACCTACACAGCATCATGAAGGCCGCCACGGCCATCTCCAGCGAGATCCAGCTGGACAAGCTGCTGAAAAAGCTGGTAAAGATCGGCGTGGAAAATGCCGGCGCCCGCAAAGGCTACCTGGTACTCAAAAAGGAGAGCGGCTTTTTCATTGAGGCCCTGGGCTCGGTGGAAGCCGAGGAGGAAGTGGTGGTGCAGTCGGTGCCCCTGGAAGGCAACGGCTTTTTGTCGGAAGCCATCGTGCAGTATGTGTACGTGACCAAGGAACTGCTGGTGCTGGCCAACGCCACCAAACACCCGTTGTTTGCACAGGACCCCGTGCTGACACAGAAAGGCTCCCAGTCACTGCTCTGCATGCCCATCATGCACCAGGGCGATGTGTTCGGCATCCTTTATTTTGAAAACGACCTCATTACCGATGCCTTTACCGCCAGCCATATCGAGCTGTTGCGGCTGTTGTCGGGACAGATGGCCATTTCCCTGCAGAATGCCCTGAACGAGCAAAAAAAGACCAACGCCTTTATCGAGCGGGAAAAGCTGCTGAACCAGATCAACCTGCACCAGCAGGAGCTGCTGAAAACGCGGCTGGAGATCCAGGAGCAGACCTATATGAACATCAGCGAGGAGCTGCACGACAATATCGGGCAGGTGCTGACGCTGATCAAGCTGCACATCAACACCATCGATACCAGTAAGCCCGAAGCGACCCAGGAAAAGCTGCGGGAATCCAAAAACCTGCTGACCAAGGTGATCCAGGATTTACGCGACCTGGCCAAGACGCTGCACACGAACTTTATCGAAAAGCAGGGGCTGGCCAATTCCATCGACCAGCAGCTGCAGTTCCTGAACCGCACCGGCTTGTATGCCACGCAGTTCGCGGTGAACGGCGAGGTGTTCAAGAGCCGCCCGCAGGACGAGCTGGTGTTGTTCCGCATCGTGCAGGAGCTGCTGAACAATGCCGTCAAGCATTCCGAGGCCACGGCCATCGACGTCACCATCGATTACCTGGAGGAAAAGCTGGTCATTACGGTAAAGGACAACGGCAAAGGCTTTGACCCCGAAAAGGTGCAGTCCGCCGGCAAGGGCCTGGGGCTCCGCAACATCCAGAACCGCGTCAGCCTGATCAAGGGAGCGCTTTCGCTCGACACCCAACCCCAAAAAGGTACGGCCATTACTATCGAACTGCCTCGTATTTAAAAGGGGCAGGATCCAGGTGCGCCTTGGCATCATTTGCCCCGAAATCGCTCATCGTAGTCTTTGTCGTCTACCTGCCGCTTCCGCTCCGAAAATTGCGGATGCACCAGGCTTCGGGCAGCTTCAAATTGCGAAAAGCGAACATGGCTCATATCTGCTATGGTATGGATCAGGTCATCGGTCATATACTTCCGGTTTACATCGTACTGGTGATGATCCTCCTGCCTGTATTTATCCGACCGCCAGACCAGGAACGGAACGTCATACATGGGCTGGGTGCCATTCTCTTCACCGTGTGCGGGCCGGTTTATGGTTTGATACACATCTTCGCCATGATCCGACAGGTAGATAACCCAGGACTTCTTATTTTCCTTTTTAACAAGGTCCAGGACATTATTGATAAAGTAATCGTTATAAAGCACCGCATTGTCATACTGGTTAATTTGCCTGAATGCCGCTTCATGCCGGAAAGGGGTTACAGGCTCGTCGTGAAACCGGTTGAATGCTGGCGGGTATCGGTTGAAATATTCGCCATGCGTGCCCAGAAGATGAAGGACGATAAACTTTTTTCGGGCCGTAGCCGATAATACCTGCTTTAAGGGTTTCAGCAATTTTTCATCGTGTGGCGTCAGGGCAAATGACTCTGCCGTATTAACAAAATAGCTTTTATAGGCAGACTTTGACAATAAGGTGTTCAGCGTCTCATACACACCGATCGGGCATTGGTTGGAGATCCAATAAGTAGCAAAGCCGGCTTTATTCATCAGTTGAAGCAGGGAGCCGCTTTTCCACCCTTCCGGATTTTCATAAGTAGCCATAGTCAGCATCTTTTGCAGGGAGGGGATGGTATGGGTGTGCGGACTCACGACATTGTTGTACACTAGGAGCTCTTTTTTCCGGGCGTTCAGCAGCGGATTGGTGTTCCGGTAATAGTTGTACAGGCCCATATGGTGCCGGGTAGTGGATTCGCCTATGATCAGCACATAAACCTCTTCCTGCAGGCTGTCCGAAGCCACATTTGTAAACCTGCCGCCATATTGAGCACTGATCAGGAACTGGTAGGTCCGGGCCGTCCTTTGGTACGTTCGATAGGCATTGCCGGCAATAAAGCCGAAATTCTTCCGGTAGAGTCTCGTGGAATACCAAGTGATACTGAGCACCGCTATCAGGAAAACAGAAACAACAATAGAAAAAACTTTACTCCTGTTCCGGGTTAAAGGCAGGTCCCGGTTTCGCTTCCCGGGCAGGATCCTGACGGTATAAACAACAGAAACCATAAACGGAATAAATAAGGCCAGGCCGATCAGGAGTATTTCCGTATTGAAGTACATCGAAAAAAAATCCTTTGCTTCCGCCAGGTTTGTTTCCATCAGAATATAGATGGTGGAGGAGGATACAGAATGATGATAGAGAACGAAGTAGGCTGTTTCCAGGAAGGCGGTGACATAAATACCTGTCAGAACCAGCAGGAAGTAAGGGATACGCAACCCGAAAAAGCGCAGCAGGTTGCCGGTCAACAGGTGAATGGAAATATTGATAAAACTTGCCAAAAACATCTGGAAACTGAGGGAAAGATCGATGGAACTGACAAATAGGTGGAAATAGAAGGAATAGAACAAAGGAAACAGTGCTGCATAGTAAAAAAGGAAATACAGCAGGACCCTGCGGGCATTTATTCGGGCCTTGAGCAGGGCATTTGCCTGGTACATCATAACAGTCAGCATACATGTGTTTTTTGGTTTTTATTTTCCGGCCGGAACCACCCTGGGGCCAGGTTCGAAGAAAATTGTATGGGAAAACAGCCAGGATCTTTTGTACCAGGTACGGGAAATTGCCGCCTTGACTTCTTCCTTACAATAATAATATTCCTTACCTCAAAACGCAATAAGCAAATACACCTATCATCCTCTGCGCGGACCCTGGTCCATCGCCGCCCTGCTTTTCCCGAAACTTTATATCAATAGCCTATAATGGCGGCGCCGGGTAACGCCCCTCCTATGTATCGTTATAGAAAAATTCTTTCCCAAAATCCCTGTTTCCCTCCCTTATACTTTTTCCGTCTAACCCCCTGACTGTTTCTTAAGGGAAACCTTGTAGCGACGGTTCCTTCACCCCTAAAATGTCATCCACCATGTCCTCTATCGGAAAAAAAGATTTTTCGCCAAAACCTGCCGCCGTCCTCTTCGAAGAAGACCACGACCACCCGCCCTATGTAGCCGGCCCCCTGAAATTCGTTTTCCCGCTCCTCACCTACGTGGGCGCCCTGATTTCCTTTTCGTCAAAAGGCTGGCTGTGCTTCCTGCCCCTGATGGTCACCTGGATCATTATCCCGGCCGTGGAACTTTTCTTGAAACCCGACCATGCCAACCTGCTGCCCGAACAGGAGGAATCCGAAAAGCATAATCCCGTTTACGACTACATCCTCTACATCATGGTGCTGCTGCAGGTGCCGGCCCTGTTTTATTTTCTCTACTCCATGCAGGACGATACCCTCGGCTGGGTGGACCGGGCCGGCCGGATCCTGACCATGGGCCTTTTTTGCGGTACCAGCGCCATTACCGTGGGCCACGAATTGGGTCACCGCGTGAACCGGTTCGATAAGGCCATGGCTAATATTTCCCTGATCACCACTTTGTACATGCACTACCTGATCGAGCACATCAAAGGCCATCATAAGGTGGTGGCTACCCATGACGATCCCTCTTCGGCCCGCTACGGCGAAAACCTGTATGCCTTCTGGGGGCGCTGCTTTGTTTTCGGCTACCTCGCCGCCTGGCGGATCTCCATTAAGGAATGCCGGAAAAATGGCCTTTCCCCTTTTCATATCCGAAACGAAATGCTGCAGGTACACCTGTTCCAGACCGTGCTGCTGGTGGTGGTTTACCTGCTGTTTGGCACCGAAGTGCTGGGCTATTTCTTTTTGTCGTCTACGACCGGTATCCTGTTGTTCGAATCCGTTAGTTACATCGAGCATTACGGCCTGAGCCGCAAGGAAATTGCCCCGGGCAAGATGGAGCGGATCCGGCCGGCGCACAGCTGGGACAGCGAGTATTCGTTGGGCCGCATCCTGCTGTTTAATGCGCCCCGCCATGCGGACCACCACTACATGGCCAGCCGCAAGTACCAGATCCTCCGCCACCACGACGAGGCCCCGCAAATGCCTACGGGTTATCCCGGCACCATCATGCTGTCGCTGGTCCCGCCGCTCTGGTTTTCCATCATGAACCGCCGCATCGACGAACATTTTGCCGTACGGGAAGCACCGCTGGAGCAAGCTGCGAAGGAAGCGTAAAACCTCACCCCGGCCCCCGCAAGCGGGAGCCACCCCTCTCCAAATGGATAGGGGGCCGGCGTAGCTTCGCGGCAGAACAGCCTAATAAAGTAATAGGCAAATAGTATAAAGAGGCGAACAGAACTTGTTTAAAAGGTTCTGTTCGCCTTTATTAATGATAAGAAACCCTGCTCCCGCGAAGCTACGCCGGCCCCCTCTCCATTTGGAGCTACCGTTAGGACACATTTAAGGCCCAGCCCGGTTAAGGGCTTCCTGGGCAAGTTTCCATCCTTCATAGATGGCCA